>DAOWFD010000418.1 GCA_030638185.1 Candidatus Aegiribacteria sp. | reverse complement strand
TGTACTTGAAGAGGATCCGGAGAATACTCAGGCTTCAGCTGAGTTCTTGATGATAACCGACAGGAGACCGGAATGAGACTGGAATTCGTAAAGATGAGCGGCGCAGGGAACGATTTCATCGTTCTGGATAACATTGACTCATCACTTGATAATCTTATTACAGTTGAGCTGATAAAAAACCTGTGCACCAGGTGCCTTTCAGTGGGAGCAGACGGCCTGCTGGAACTGAGAAGTGATCCTGAATACCCATTCCACATGAAGTACTACAACAGTAACGGGAGGAGTGCTGAAATGTGTGGAAACGGAGGAAGATGCATCGCCGGTTTTGCCGCAACAAAGGGTATCGTTCCGGATAATGGAGTTTTTCGTTTCAGGAGTGACGCAGGGGTGCTTTCCGCTGAAATAACCGGTCCGGACAGTGTAAAATTATGGATGACTGACCCTGAAATACATTATTTCGATCGCTACATTGATCTGGAGTCTACCGCTTTACGGCTGTCATTCCTTAATACTGGTGTACCCCATGCGGTGGTCATACTTGATGGATCGGAAGATATCTCTTTTTCCGTCCATGCTCCGAAGATCAGAAAACACAAACTTTTTGGAAAAACCGGCGCGAATGTTGATTTTGTGTGGATCACTGGCGATTCTGAACTTGAAATGCGAACCTGGGAGAGGGGTGTTGAGAGGGAGACCATGGCCTGCGGTACAGGTGCGGTAGCCTCGGCAATCTGTGCAGCCAGCACCCATGGAATGGATCTTCCCATCGATATTACCGTTAGAAGCGGCAGGAAGCTTAAAGTGGGAAAGAACAGCTATGGCTGGTGGCTCCAGGGGGAAGCAAGAGCCGTATACTCCGGGGTTCTTGAAAACCCATGCATGGAAAGCTTGACGACGATCTTATGAAATCCTATTCATCACATAAATACGGAGCGGGTATAACTCAGTTGGCAGAGTGTCAGCTTCCCAAGCTGAATGTCGCGGGTTCGACCCCCGTTACCCGCTCCATATTACTTCTTTCTGCTATACTTCTGTTGCATTCTTCCCTTTTTGCCGCAGCTATTTACAGCAGCCAGGACTTCTGGCTCGTAGCTTCAGGGTATGGACTCCTTCATGATTCAACCGATCAATCGGTATTCAGTGAGACATCCCTTTTGAGCCAGCTGAGAAACGGAAACAGAAAAGCGCTTATACCTCTGGTGCATCTCCTTGTGACTTCAGGTAGAATAGAGTATGCTGAAATATGGATGGAAGGCAGGGGAGAGATTCTACCTGTCACAAGAAGGGATCTTGGGATCTCCCTTTCATGGTATGGTCGATTCGATATGTACAGCGTTATGACCTTGGATCTCACCATCCCTCCGGACCTTGAAGATGACGATTACGCTTTCACGCTTGCTGCCATTCTGTACATGGGATGGATGAACAGCTCACAGGACGGACGTTTCCATCCGGACCTTTTTGTGGGGGCGTCGGATCTTGAAATAGTTGCCGATGATTTCTTTTCGTCATCTTACCACTGGGAGAGGGACTGGATATGGATGAGATCCCTTGACAGCCTCTTTTCAGCCGGTGCACAGGAAAGAGCCAGGGAATGATAACTGATACGAAAAAAGGCTGGGCTTTCCTGAAGTTGCTGAACCTCGAAATTCAGGAAAAAGCCCAGCAGATAGCCGACAGTTTTGCGATTATCCCTGCGGCGATATCCTCGTTACGCTTCCTTGGAGCTGCAGCGGTGATTATGATAATTTACAGGTCAATGAGCCTTAATTTACTCTTCTGGGTAATCCTTGGATGTGCTATTTCTGATTACCTTGACGGATGGGTTGCAAGAAGGCTGAAAAAAACCTCCTACCCCGGGAAGGTCATGGATTTCATAGCTGACAAACTCTTCATATCGATAACTCTCATAGCGGTATCATTCTCACTTGGAGCAATTGACACAATGGTTGCCGGTATACTTGTCGGGTATCATCTTCTTCTTCTCTTTTTACTTGCGGCAATATCCTGGAGTATTCATGTTCCTGTTGTTACAATAACAACAGGTGAACGTCTAGCCATACTTGCCAGTTATCTTCTTCTCATAACAGCGGTCGGAAGGATTACTTTCCCCCAGAAGCACATATTCCAGTCCCTTTATACACCACTAACGATAATAGCTCTTCTTTCCGCACTGACCGGCCTTCTGAGTTATCTCCGCCTTCTCAGAAGGATGCTCTCGCGGTTTCTGGAGTAAACAATGCTTATCAATTTAACTCTTCTTCTTTCAATGTTTCTATCGAACGGGACAGAACTGGAGATCTCGGGTGATTTCGTTGCTGCGGGACAAGCTTATTACGAAGATAACGACTTCTCCGGTGAAGCCAGGATACTCAGCAGGTTCCTTGAGGAAGCCCTTTACTCCGGAAGCAGCATACATGCCTTTGATCTTATACTGCAGCTTGAGCAGCTCCCCTTTGAATCTTACTATTTCGATTTCTGGTATGCACGACTGAGCTGGAGCTGCGGCCTGCCGGAATATGCATGCGCAGCCCTCGATTCGGTTCAGGGGACCCGGTGGCTTGAAAGCAGAGCAAAGGGGCTTGCAGCTCAGCTCAGGGGTAACGGTCAGTCAGCTGCCACGCAGTTCAGGATTTCCATAGCTCAGGCGGAATCGGCAAGACAGCGGTTCTATTCAGCCCTGGACCTTAGCTTCGCTCTTATCCAGTCGGGAAGATACGAAGAAGCGGAAGATATTGCCGTCTTTCTCGCGGGAAACTTCCCCGGCGAAGGTCTGCCCCTCATATCCCTTGCTCTAAGCCTTCAGGAGCAGGGCAGGTTCGGTGAGGCCATGTCAATACTTCAGTCACTTTACTCGGGAGATGAATTCACTGCCATATCAAGGCATTTTGCCGCAGCTCTTCTGGAGGACCTGGAATGAAACGTGTATTCGGGAAACTGTTAGGAAGAATCTTTGGAGGATTGGCAGGCGCCGCACGATTGAACAAAAGGGTCATCCACCTGCCCGATGATCTACTTGATCCGGATGGATTCCTTGTTTATTCAGGGCCTGAGGAATCGGATGTCTGGCCGGCTATCTATATCATGAACACCCTTCATAGGGAATTCCCTGAAAAAAACCTTGTCGTTATCTGCAGCAAAAGGGACAGCGTTCTTTTCAACATGCTGCGGCTCAGACCCACTGTTCACTTCTACGAAGGCCGTCCGAGGATACCCGATATGATAAAAGGAGATTCCATTTCACCTGGAACAATTATGGTACACCCTTATGCAACCGTCCTCAATGGAGATGAAAAGGTGCTTTCCGGAACACCCTGCAGAATACGTATGGCTCCGCTCAACCATTCATCGCCATATATTAACTTCAGAGTAAAGACCAAAGCGAACGTCTATCCCGATATTCTCTCGCAGATGTGCAGTACCATCGGGCTTACTTACGATGCGGATTGGAAACCGGCTGTCCCGAATCGGATAGAGGAGCTGGTGGAGCATAAGATTGCCCCTGTTTCTGGAAGGATGCTGCCGTACATAGTCACCACACCATCTGCCATCTCGATTCTCGAAAAGCGCAGAGCCGAAATACCACTCAGAACCGTATCGCTATCCGGCAAAAACAGTGATTTCGATCACCTGGATAGAGAGATAAAGACAGTGATCATTGCTGATGCATCCGCCGTGCTAACCGATTCGGATGATCAATGGGGAGACGCGTGCGCCCATGGCGTACCAGTCGTAGGCCTTGATAGATCCGGCAACTTCTTAAAATGGAAAGACAGAGAACCGGCATCGAACGAGGATGAATTCGCTGAAGCATGGGTCAAGCTCCTCAAAAAAGGATGGTAACTTGACTCTGATCGTCAGAACACCGAACTGGCTCGGTGATCTTGTCATGTCACTTCCAGCCATTTCGATGCTTGCTGCGGAGTATCCAGGCATGAGCCTATGGAGCCATCCAAGGGTATCGGGGCTTATTCCCGTTTTCTTCCCATCACTTAAGGTCTATACAGCCGGAAGAATAGGAGGGAGGAAATTTACCAAACTTCTTCTTATGACAGGCTCCTTCAGATCGGCATTTCAGGGCTTCCTGTCGTGTATACCTGAAAGGATAGGATACAGGACAGATATGAGGGGACTCCTTCTGACGAAGGGGATAAGCCCTCCTTCCGACCGCTGTCATCACCATTCCGTTGATTATGAGAATCTGGCGCTCGCAGCCGGTGTTTCCGGAAATGCAGTGGCACTGGAACCTGCAGTTGAGCCGGAAGGTGAACCGCATACAGCGTTTTTCGCGGGGGCAAGGTTTGGGAGCGCTAAAATGTGGCCCCGCTTCCCGGAACTGGCCCGCAAGATTTACGAAAGTACAGAACTTCCATCAGTATTTTACGGTTCCCCGGAGGAGGATACGGACCTGAGGGAAATATCGTCAGGCGTACCCCTGTCCGAAGTAAGGACCGATCTCTCACTTTCAGGGATGGCTTCCCGTCTGCTCGCAGCGGAGCTTACAGCGGGAAACGATTCGGGAGGAGTGCACGTTTCAGCTGTACTTGGAATCCCTACAGTTACAGTGTTCGGTTCGACTTCCCCTGTTTGGACAGCGCCGAGGGGTAAATTCACGGTTGCAGTCAGTACTGAACGCGAATGCTCGCCATGTTTCAGACGTGAATGCCCCGATGGCATACCGGAGTGTCTTCACGATATTTCCACCGAGGAAGTCTTCACCGCATGTATGCGGCTCTTGAAAAGGGCTGGAGAATCAGATGCCTGATAGAAAATATCTTCTTATCGACTGTAACGTGCTGCTTTACAGAGGATATTTCGCCATGATGCATTCCCCGCTTAGAGCAAAGGATGGAACCAATACAAGCGGACTGTTTTACCTTCTTCGCGAGATCATCGATATGAAGGAATCCCGTTCGCCTGATCTCACGGTCGCAGTATTCGACCATCCGTCACCTGTATTCCGAGTGAAAATGTACCCCGATTACAAGGCAAACCGCCCTCCGATGCCGCCCGAACTACGCAGTCAGTCGAAGTATGCCCGGAAGCTGATACCTGCGCTGGGGATCCCCCTTCTGGAGAAGGAAGGATTTGAAGCCGATGATATTATTGCCTGGCTGACCCAGGAGGCAGTCTCACAGGGTGATAAAGTTGAAATTTTCTCCTCAGATAAAGATCTTCTTCAACTTGCTTCCGAGGGTGTGACCATCATCAGACCCGGCAGGAGAGACGGCCGGGAAACCCTTGTTGGAAAGAACGATGTTGAAAGTGTGATGGGTGTCCGAGCTGACCAGGTCGCGGATTTCCTCTCGCTTACAGGCGATTCCTCCGACAATATTCCCGGCGCAAAGGGTATCGGGCCGAAGACCGCACTTAAGCTGATAAAGAAATACCAGAGTATTGACGGCATTTACGGATCAATTGCCGATGTGTCACCGGAATCTGTCCGCAGCAAGCTCGAGAACAGCATGGAAATGGTATTTCTCAGCAGAAAGCTCATATCCCTTAAGCCGGCTCATCAACTGGATATCAACCTTGAAGACCTTTCGATGAAGCCCACGAATGTGGATCTGGCTTCCGGGATGCTTACTTCGCTGGGAATGCAGAGCATACTTGACAGGCTGGGAATGACTCCTGCAGGCGACCTCTTCAGCGCACTGGGGAACATGTCATCCACTGAATGGTGTTCGACAACAGTTATCGGAAGCATCCATGAGCTGGAAGAGCTTGACCTCGGCAGACCTGAGGACGGCTTTCTGGCACTTGATACCGAGACTACGTCAAAGCGGCCCTTTCAGGCTGTCCCGGTAGGAGTATCGCTGACAACTTCGGAAGATAGCGCAGTTTATATACCTCTTTCAGGTAACGATGCCCTTTCGATCGATGAGGTCGTTCCTGTTTTAAGGCATATACTGGAAAACAGGCTTGTAGTAGCCCAGAACGGCAAGTACGATATCCACATTCTTGAATCCATGGGGCTGAGAATTAACGAGTTGAGGGGCGATTCTATGATAGCAGATTACCTTCTCAGACCTGAAATCCAGTCTCATTCGCTTTCAAACCTCTCCGCAACCTGGCTCAGGAGACCGATGACTGAATACCGGGAAGTACTTGGAAACGCTGAATCACTGGCCGATGTTGAAACAGAAAAGATCGCGGAATACTGCGGCTGCG
Source organism: Candidatus Aegiribacteria sp. (assembly GCA_030638185.1). GTDB lineage: Bacteria > Fermentibacterota > Fermentibacteria > Fermentibacterales > JCC-6 > Aegiribacteria. The sequence goes on along the minus strand of DAOWFD010000418.1, from coordinate 4,480 downwards.
ACTCTGCTGCTGCTCTGAAGCTGAGCAGAATTCTGAGAGAAGAGCTTGAAAAGGATGAGAGCCTGCTGAATCTGTACGATTCACTTGAACTTCCACTGGTCAGGGTGATCTCGGATATGGAGAAGCGTGGCATCGGACTGGATATAAAATCACTTAAGAGACTTGAAACGGAATTCGCCAATACCAGGAGGGAACTTGAGGAGGAGGCCCGAGAAACTGCCGGTTTCCCTATCAATCTCAACAGCCCCGCGCAGGTTTCCGATACCCTCTTTAACATACTCGGCCTTACTCCTATTAAAAGAACCGGCAAAGGGGTCTTCTCCTCCAGCATGGAGGTCCTGGAGAAGCTGAGGGGAAAGCACAGATTCGTTGAAACGGTCATAGAGCACAGGGAACTTTCAAAACTTCTGAACACTTATATAAACAAATTGCCCGGATACATATGTGAGAGAGATGGAAGGATACATACCAGTTTCAGCCAGACCGTTACAGCTACCGGAAGGTTGAGTTCCAGCAGCCCCAACCTACAGAATATTCCCGTGAGGACCAGCAGGGGACGCGAGGTGAGAAAATGCTTCATACCCCCGGACGACAGCCATATACTCATTACGGCTGACTATTCCCAGATCGAACTCCGGATACTCGCGCATATGGCCGGACCGGGTAACCTGAGAAGAGCGTACGAAAAGAATATGGACATACACAGCGCCACCGCTGAAGCTATTTTTGGTGACGCTTCTCCTGCACACAGAAGAAAAGCAAAGGAAGTGAACTTTTCAATACTCTACGGTATAAGTCCGTGGGGACTTAGTAACAGGTTGAATATAAGCAGGGGAGAAGCTGCGGGGATCATAAACAGATACCTCGAGGCCTATCCAGAACTGGAATCTTTTTTCAGCAGATGCATTGAGTATGCGGAGGAACACGAAGAAACAAGAACCATACTTGGACGCAGGCGCATGTTCAAGGGGTTCAAATCCGCAAAGGGAGCCAGAAGGAGCGCAATGGAACGCATGGTGATAAATACGACGGTTCAAGGATCAGCCGCGGATATCATAAAGATCGCAATGCTTAATGTTGACCGCAGGCTGCGGGATACAGCGAATTCGGGTCTCGTCCTTCAGGTACACGATGAACTTGTGGCAACAGCGTCTGAGAGTGCAGCCGATGAAGTCACCCGGATAATCAGTGATGAAATGGAATCGGCATTTGAATTGGACGTTCCTCTGGTTGTCGACACCGGTAAAGGTAAAAACTGGCTGGAGGCAGGGCATTGATGCGTATCATTAAGGAGATGGCGGTGTCTGTCATTATCTTTATTCTGCTATCATGCGGCAGGCAGGCTGATGACACTGATTCCGGAATAAACGTACTTCTGATAATCATCGATACGCTCAGAGCTGATCATATGGGGTTTTGGGGATATGAACGTGATACTACTCCCGTACTGGACAGCCTGGCCTCGTCCGGTACGGTCTGGGTGCAAATGCAGGCACAGAGTTCATGGACCCTGCCATCAGTGGCATCAATGCTTACCGGCCTGTCGCCAAGGGAGCATGGAGCTGGCATTTCTTACGGACAGATGTACGGTCTGGCGTCTTCAATCCCCAGTATGCAGAGAATTCTTTATTCCAGGGGATTCCAGACATGTGGAATTTTCAATGTTATTTTTCTCAATGAGAATTTCGGATTTCACAGGGGATTCGATCACTTTGACTGCCGGGGAGTCTCGGAAAACACCGGCTGCAGACGGGCTGACCAGACGGTTGATGACGCACTGGAATGGCTCAATGATCTTGATGATGAGTCTTGTTTCTTTACTGTACTTCATTTCTATGACCCTCACATACCCTACGATCCACCCCCGCCCTACGATACCCTCTACGCAGATCCATCGTATACTGCCCTTCTCAATGGCGAACAGCAGCTGATCGTCATGAATTCCGTGAACAGAGACGGTGGTGAGATCGATGATGAAGGATTGAATAATCTCATCGATCTCTACGATGGTGAAATTGCTTTCACCGATGCAGAGATAGGAAGGCTTCTTGGTGAGATCAGGAACAAAGGCCTGGCAGACAGCACACTTGTAATTGTTGTAGCCGATCATGGGGAGGAATTCCTTGAGCACTCTGGAATAGAGCATGGAAGAACACTCTATCAGGAGGTTACTCATGTACCGCTGATTTTCAGCGGTCCCGGCGTTCCCACAGGTCTTACAATAGATGCACCCGCTGCACATATCGATATCCTGCCAACACTTCTATTGTACCTCCAGCTGGATGTGCCGGAGGATCTTACAGGAAGAGATCTGCTTGATGCGGAATATTCAGAACTCGATATACCGGCCAGCAACCTTCTCTGGGGTGAATCACAGCAGGCTTCCATAAGAAGAAACGATTTAAAGATAATATGGAATGCCGACGGAAGTGGAATTGAATACTATGACCTTGCAACAGACCCCTGTGAACAGACTCCCCTCCAGTATCCTGACGTATCGATGGTAGAGGCGGTTGAATTCTACTGGGCGACTCCTCCCGTCACCGAAGCTCCACGCGTATGCTTCGGTGACGCTGAAAGAAATCAGCTCCGGGACATCGGTTACATCAGATAGTGTTATAAAGAAGTATTCGTAACGGGTTGATTCGCATGTGATGGCTGCTTGTCAGTTCGCAAAAACAGGTAGATCTAACGGATATAACCCAGACCCCTGAGCTGATCTTCGATCTCCAATTTACTGACATTCTCAGGATTACCCAAAGGAGGTGTGGTCCAGTAGTATTGCGCATCCTCAATCAGTCTGGTATCTGGTTCCATTGGCACCAGTTCCGCAGGATCTATAGAGAGATCGAACATTATCCCTGCTTCGGAATCCATTTCGATGATTAATTTTCGAAAACCTCTCCGGACTGCTGCCAGGTTGCAGAGTTCAGGCTCATCTGAAGTCACACCGCTTGCGGGAATGACCCTGTCAGCGTTTGCCTGGCTCGAGAACAGATCGATACCCTCAAGGGTTGAAGGACAGGGCAGATCAAGCAGCGACAATGTGGTAGGAAAGATATCGAACAGTCCACAGGGGAATGTATTCGTCACTTCCGAAGCTACTCCCGGTCCCGATATGATCAGGGGAACATGCAGCAGCTCCTGGTAGAGGGTTGAGCCGTGATAGACTCCTCCGTGCTCCAGAAATTCCTCCCCGTGATCGGCAGTGAGTATGATTATGGTTTTATCGGCAATATCGGATTGCCTCAACCGGGCGAACAACCTCCCAAGCTGCTGATCAGTATAGCTTATGCATCCATCGTAACGAGCAATGAACAGCTCCAGGTTGTAAACATCCTCCACTCCGCCTTCTTCCATGAGAGACCATTTGGTTCCAGCCTCCATTCTTTCATGAGTGTACAGAGTATCGAAAGGCGCCGGAGGATCGTAAGGGCAGTGAACATCCCAGAAGTGGAGAAACAGGAAGAAGGGTTCCGACAGGTTCGCTTCGTCGTCCATCCATGATATAACTTCATTAATGGTTACCTCGGCAGGCTGAGAGTTATCGGGATTGAGCCAGTAATGATCAAATCCAATGTCGAATCCAAATCTTTGGGAGAGGAATTCCACATTCACGAAACCAACGGTCATATATCCGCAATCGTTCAGGATAATAGGAAGGCTTGCAAGATTGGTATCGAGCATGGTGTACTCGCCGTTGAAAAACCCTGTACGGTGAGAAACCACTGAAAGGCCTGTGAACATGGAAGCATGAGAGGGAAGAGTCCAGGGGGATTGAGCCTGACAGCTTGTGAAAATGACTCCTTCTGCAGTCAGACTGTCGAGAACTGGTGTGGTATTTCTGGAATAACCGTAGCAGCTCATGTGATCGGCCCTGAGAGTATCGATACTTATCAGGATGACATTGGGCTTCCGTGATCCAGATAAACCGCATCCTGTTACAAGGAGAATAAAGACTGATACAGCCAGGATTATTGCCTCTGGTTTTCTCATCTATCCGTATCCTTTACATTTTCACTGTTCATATAAATTATTAGTGAATAAACCTATAGAACATTGGGTTTACCACAATCTGTAACATTGCTCTTGAGAATGATATGATATCTTTGTAGAGTAACGATTCTCTGCCTTAAGTGAAAATACCGGAGGCATTCATGAAATGTCAAGCACATGAAGGGCTGTTGAATTCACAGAACGGCATACCGTTCACGCCTTTCCACTGAAGCAGATGAAGGAAGATAACTCTCATCCCGCCTAAAAGGGATCTCCGGGACATCGGTTACATCAGACAGTGTTATAAAAGAATAATCTGATAAAATATGGTTATCTGATTAATCCGGTCGATTCAAGCCGTTTTCTTCGCTGAATTTCCGAAGCGATAACGGCAGCTATGCTCGATACGTTGATGCACTTCCTTTGCCCGGTCTGTGGAAAACAGATGCTTACTTCAGCCATTTCTGCGATATCAGGATTCAAT
>DAOWFD010000057.1 GCA_030638185.1 Candidatus Aegiribacteria sp. | reverse complement strand
TTGCTGTCGACGGCTTCAAGCAGCGGAGAGATCTTCCCGCCATACTGGCAGGAGGAGTTTCCTATCAATTTTCACCTGAATTCAAGCTGAGCACGACATTCAACTACTACATGGTAGAAGATGCCGACGAAGGTGAATTCGATGGGCTGGATGACGATTACGAAAATGGTCTTGATATAGGAATCGGAATAGACTATCAGATCAGTCCCAGAATACTCGGGGGGCTCGCGTACCTCCGCAGTGATCTGGGAGGAAGTGAAGATACTTTCAGTGACTTTGAGTACAATCTTGACTGTCACTGCATCGGCGGCGGGCTCCGCTATTCCGTTAATGATGATTTTGCCCTCACTTTGGCTGGAGGGCATAATTTCTACGACGAGGGACATGGGTCCGGAACCTATGAGAACTGCACATACAACAAGAGTGTCTCGTACTTCGGTCTTGGTGCCGAGGTAAGCTTCAGGTAATTCAGCCCCGGCTTCCAAGTTTAAGTTGTTACAATCTGTTACACACTGACAATACTCTGTTCGTAATTGCTCCTCAGAATATTATCGGAAGAAAGGAGGCATGACATGAAAAAGCTTTCGGGAATAACGGAAAATACAGGAAGGAGGAGCAAAATGAAAAAGCTTCTTGGAACAGCGGCAGCGGTGCTGGTACTTGTTCTTGCAGGTGGGTGCGTTCAGGAACCCTCGGCTGAACTCTCCGATTCGGAGAATATTCAGAGCCTTCTCTCCAGTAATAGTTACGTAAAAATGAACCCCCTTGAGGGGCAGGGAGAAAGCGGCGGAGGCGGAAAGGATAACGATTTCCCCGAACACTGGTGGAGAAAGTTGAACAGTGAAGGGGTATTTGAGTTAATACTTGAGAACGATCCTGCAACCGGAATATGTACAGTCACGGTTATCAGAAACCTGGATGCGAGCTTCAATATTGACGTAACCCATGACGGTGTAATCAACCCCGGGATCAAGCCCATCAGTGATATCCGTACAAGAAGACTCATCGTGGAAAGAACAGGTGAAGATACAGCGCCCCACGGAGGCTGGGTTCTAACCCATATCACCCCCGCGGAATTTTCCCTGAATTCGGGAATACCGCAGGAAGTATTCATCCAGTCAATGAAGATCTACCAGGGGGATGAGCTTACATGGGAATGCTATTCCACGGACACTTTCTACAGCATAGAGGACGGCCTGCCCGTACTTGAACTGGGAACCCTCGTGAGGCTTGAAGTTGAAGTTCTTCACTTGAATCCGCAGTACACTCCTGCGTACTATGTCTACGCCCACGGTCCATGCCCAATATGGCCACGTCACTGGATGAACGATGACGGTCTCTGGGGCGACAGGATAGCTGACGATGGAATATACAGCTACGAATGGTACGTTGAGGGCTCATCGGAACACTGGTTCATTGCAGCGGATATAATAGATGCCGATACCATGCTTGACCAGGAGGAAGATGATTACGACTCCGGCGCATGGGGAATCCTCGCGCTCAAATCGTAACGGGAAGGAAGGATGTAATGTCAGGAAAAATAAAAATCATAGGAATTACAGCTCTATCAATTATAATTGTGGCCGGTTCGGCCATGGCCCAGCCTCCTGGCGGATGGAGTCCTCCGGCAGGCGGCCCAGGTGCCGGGGCACATGAAATGGGACCCGGACAGCAAGGCGGATTCGGGCTGGAAAGCCTTGCACAGTTCAGAATGATGTTCAGGCATATTGATCTTACAGCTGAGCAGATTGGTCAAATCGAATTGATCAAAGAAGCCGCAAGGGAAGAAGCCATGGCAATCATGGAAGAAGCAGGAAGACCGGAGGACCATATTTCCTTTATGGAAGTCTTCACATCCCCGACACTTACCGTCAGCGACCTTGAAGAGACAATGGGTAAGATGGAAGGAGTAAGGGAAGCAATACGGGATGTTATCTTCGAGGCCATGGTTGATATACATGATATCCTTACGACCGAGCAGCTTGAGAAGCTTGCCGACATGGTCGAGGAGCATGCCGGCGGAATGGGACACCCAATGAGATAACTGCCTCCTCAGTTATCTGTAGTTCCACACATACCATCACACCTCCCGATCAGACAGGGGGAAGGCGCCGCCAACGCCTTCCCCCTTCAGGCTGCTCTTCTTTTTCAGTAGTATGTCCGATTATCCGCGTTTTGCATATAAAAAGCCTCCGTCCCTGATTATTAGTATTCTATCCGTATCTATTCTGAAAACCTTTAACGCCTTGCGAAATTCACTCAATTGAGTAATACTGCTTCTTACGATAGGAAGGATATCAGCCATGCATACCGATCTGAATTCAGCTCTGAGGGAAGCCTCGGAAAAGGCTATGCGACTTGGAGAATTCATCTGCGTGGTCTCAGGTATTAAAAACAGCAGGAAGATATACAGAATCTATCCACTCAAAGGCTTCGGTCTGCCCCCCGGAGGTACGCTGGAGGAAGTTATTGCGCCTGAAGTGGAAAGGGAAAAACCGGAGCCACCCGAGAAAATCAGTTCAAACGGATTCTGATGATGGAGGAAAATCTTGAGCACATTCCCTGCAGACATTGAAATCGCCCGAAGGATTACCCCACGTCCCATAACGGAAATCGCGGGGAAACTCGGCCTTTCATCGGAAGATATAGACCTTTACGGTGATGACAAGGCAAAAGTACATCTGGATACCCTTGAGAAGAGAAGAAAAGGCTACGGTAAACTGGTGCTTGTCTCCGCTATCACACCCACACCGGCTGGAGCCGGAAAGACCACAATCACAATAGGCCTTACGCAGGGGCTGGCAAAGTTGGGAAAGTCCGTTAGCTGCGCTGTAAGGGAACCTTCTCTCGGTCCGATATTCGGCATGAAGGGTGGAGCTGCAGGCGGCGGGTATTCACAGATAATACCTATGGAGGATATCAATCTTCACTTCACCGGGGATATACACGCAATTACATCTGCCAACAACCTGCTTGCGGCGGCGCTGGACAATCACCTTCACTGGGGAAACCCCTCCCGCCTGGACGCCAGAACTGTCAGTTTCAAGCGCGTAGTCGATATGAACGACAGGTCTCTAAGAGACATAATCATTGGCCTTGGAGGAAGAACCCAGGGAGTACCACGAGAATCCGGGTTCGACATATCCGCTGCCAGCGAAATCATGGCCATACTCTCTCTTTCTCTTGACATGGAAGATCTGAAAAAGCGGATAGACAATATTTTCATAGGCCTTACCTTCGACCGTGAAGGGGTGAAAGCTAAGGAAATGGGCGTTACCGGTGCCATGGCTATGCTGCTTAAGGACGCTATCAAGCCGAACCTGGTTCAGACTCTTGAGGGAAATCCGGCATTTGTACATTGCGGGCCTTTCGCGAATATCGCTCACGGCTGCAATTCCATTCTTGCGACACAGATGGCCGTAGCCTTTTCTGACTGGGCGATAACCGAAGCAGGTTTCGGTTTCGATCTGGGAGCCGAAAAGTTCTTCGATATCAAGTGTCAGTTCGGGAATCTATGCCCAAGCATCGTAGTTCTTGTAGTAACCTGCCGGGCTCTCAAAATGCACGGCGGAGTGAAGAAAAGTGACCTTCAGACAACAAACGAGGAAGCGGTAGCAGCCGGGCTGCCTAACATGGAAAAGCATATAGAGAACATAGGCAAATTCGGTCTCCCTGCGGTTGTCTGCGTGAACAGATTCGTGAGCGATACGGACGCTGAACTCGAACTTGTACTGCAGCGCTGCAGGGAGCTGGGTATTCCCGCCGCAGTAGGAGACGGGTTTATCAACGGAGGAAGCGGAATGGAAGAACTGGCTTCCCTTGTGGCTGCGAACGCCAGGGACTGCAGCGATACTTTCAAGCCTCTCTACGACTGGAACCAGAGCGTGGAGGAAAAAATAGAAATAATCGCAAGAGAGATCTACGGAGCAGAGCATATTGACTATACCATCCTGGCCAGGAAAGATCTGCGGATGATAAAGAAACTCGGTTTCGAGAAGCTCCCGGTCTGCATTGCGAAGACGCAGAAATCCCTGTCGGATAATCCAAAACTTCTTGGAAGACCCAAAGATTTCGTGGTAACCGTAAGAGAAGTAGAAATATCTGCAGGAGCAGGGTACCTTGTGCCCATAACGGGATCTATCATGAGGATGCCCGGACTGCCAAAGGTTCCAGCTGCAACAAGGATGAACGTTGACGATGAGGGGATAGTGACCGGTCTATTCTAGCCAAGGAGACCAGACAGTATTATTAGCAAAAGAAAGCCTCTCTCATCGATTAGCCCTGTGATATACCGAACATCTGTATTCCTGCGCCGGCAGCATCGAAGATTCAGGTGGTATCTGGGCTGTGAAAAGTACGCTCTGACCAAATCTGAGAATACTCTGCCGGAAACGGTCGTCGCGCACAGGTCGATACTGATGAGAAAGCTGGCGGGAACTGACCAGGCGCTTCAGATGAACAAAATAGCGAGTCTCAAGACCGCGGCTTCTCTCATTGACAGTATAGTTATTAACCCCGGAGAAGTGTTCTCTTTCTGGAGGCTTGTAGGAAGACCAACTGAAAAAAGGGGGTTCCTTCCCGGGTTGCAGCTTTCCTTCGGGGAGCTGGTCTCCATGGTGGGGGGAGGTCTCTGCCAGTTCTCAAACCTACTGCACTGGATGGTGCTTCAGACACCAATGGAAGTTACAGAGCGCCACAGGCATTCCTTTGATCCATTTCCGGATTACAGGAGAACGGTTCCATTCGGTACCGGAGCCACAGTTTTTTACAACTACCTGGATTTCATGTTCAAGAACAATACTCCCTGGCGGTTCCAGTTGAAGACATGGGTGGATGAAGACAACCTGCAGGGGGAGATAAGGAGTGAAGAGGTTCTACCCAGCGCATTTACAGTGGAAGAGAGAAATCATCGTTTCATCCGGATCAACGGAACGGTCTACAGAGAAAACGAACTCTGGCAAATTGAAACCGATCCGGTGACTTCTGAGATAATATCTGAGGAACTCTTTATGAAGAATCATGCGGAAGTCCGGTACGATGTATCGAAAATACCCGCTATTGAAGTCATCGAGTCCGATTAGTGAAAAACGCAGGCTACTTTTTACAGGCTTTCTATCGTGCTACCACAACCATCGTGGAAGCCGTTCCTGAAGGGCCGTTCAGAACAACGGGGTAACACCCCGGAGGCAGCGGATTGCCCCTGCTGTCGTTTCCATCGAAAACAACGCTTCCTGTTCCCAAAGGCAGTGAGCCCGAATAAATGCCCCTTACAACCCGTCCGGTAATGTCGTAGACCGTTATCGATACTGCACCGGAAACAGGTATATCGTAGAAAATCGAACAGTTGCCTGATACCGGGTTCGGCTGCGGCGCGCCAAGTGCAGGCCGCAGGGGACTCTCCTCCCGGCTGCCCTCGATGCCTGTCTGGCCTGTTATAAAGGTAAGGGCTGGATCTCCAAGGAGATTGTTCTCCTGGGTGACCCAATCTATGAGCGGCACTCCCGAAAGACCCTGCAATTCATCCTTAGCAAGTGCCTGGGTTATTCCTATCTCGTGAATCTGGTACATGAAAAGCTGTTGCGCGAAATAAATCTCAAGCCATTCGGAAGGCCCGGTGTACGGGGGTGTACCCCAGCCGTAGCTCGAATTGAACATGACCGCTATAGCGCCACCCCATGGGGAGAACATGAGCCGTTCAGCAATGCAACCATTTGCGGTAAGCTCGCCGGACATGCAGGCTATCGAGTGAAAAACCGGGAGCCGGTCGATATTGTCAAGCTGAGTGTAATTGATGGTTGAGATGATGGTTGTAGGCTCATAGTCGTACCAGGCGATGCCACCGTACCATCCATGGCCCTGGGGGGTTACGTATGAACAACCTTCGTTGATGAGTTCGATCTGGTTGTTTGGATGTGAAGAGGCTGTTTCGTAAAGTTTCTCAACAGTCCAACTTGAAGGAATGAATTGATCGATGTCTTCGCATACAAAACTCCCCCAGTAATCCGGCGGCCACAGGCCTGCGCCGATAAGTATCGCGGTTGTCTGCCAGGGTCCCGCAGGCGACTGGGTCTCGTAAAATATGGTTTTGTCAACCATGTATTGAACATGAGTTGCGTTATCCGAGCTGAATCTTCCGACGTACAGGTCGCTGTAGTAGGTAATGCCATCGTTTACTTCGCCATAGAGATGGTCTCCATCATCGTCCCATGTTCCATCAAGATCAATGTAGTAATGGTCGGTAACATTGTTAAGGGTGCTGCTGCCATAATTCAGATAGGATATCCTTGTAGTTTCTCCGGAATCACCTACGATCAGCGCATAGATCAGCGAATGATTGTAGAACTGGTCCTTCAGATAATTCCTGATTTTCTCCGGCGTATCGTAACCTGAATAATTGCTCTGAATCCACTCCACACTTACAAATTCCGAAGTACCCGTGCAGGCGTTTCTGTGATCCACCAGCGGCTGGAGAACGGTTTCCATACCGCTTTCGCCGATGGCTACCCAGGAAGGGTCGCCGTCAGTTTCCATGCGGACGGCAGGCGAATATTCTGCAATCTTCCAGGGATTCCCGACTATTCCCTCGATTCCCGTAGCCGCGGTACTTATCTGCCCTGGAGTAAGTGAAACCTCCGACACTTCATCGTCGGGGGAGCATTCAACCGTTACTGTGGCTGAAGTTATTACTGAAAGCTCACCGGAAAGCGGATTGTAGCTGAAGGGAACCAGATTAAAGCTACCCAGCCTGAAACCGGTTCGATTGCCCGAGACCGTTCGTTCTACGGGAGATGAAGGGAACGGTGCTTCCCTGAAGTATAACGGAGATCGATTGACCGAGGTGTAAGGCTGGCTGAGTATGATATAATTTACAGGTGCAATATCGTATCTTCCGTCAAGTGTAACCCGGCTGTGGACATCAACAGTTACATTACTTATGGAAGTTCTCTGCGGAAGAAGAAAAGTGTACGGAATGCCCTGAAGGGCGGGATTTCCCTCTTCGAAGGGAACGATTCCTCCCGGAATGGAGATAACGTCTCCATCAACCCACTGAGAAACCTGGATGTCATCAATATCCAGCAAGAAATCGAAGGTGATGTCTTCACTGTGCGAGATAGATATTCCTGCAAGAAGCACAATTATTCCGAATTTGAGCATGTTATTACCTTTCTGAAAGCTTTGATTTCAACTTAGCAAGCTCGAAATCAACCATTTCGTCAACCATTTCCTCGAAGGAGATTTCGGGCTTCCAGCCGAGGAGTTTTTCTGCCTTTGACGCGTCTCCCATAAGTACGTCCACTTCAGTCGGTCTGAAGTACCTTTCGTCCGCAGTAACGTATTCTGTCCAGTCCAGTTCCAATCTGCCAAAGGCTCGGTCAAGAAGTTCCCTTATGGAGTGGGTTTTACCGGTCGCTATAACGAAATCATTTCCCTCAGGCTGCTGCAGCATAAGGTACATTGCTCTGACGAAATCCTTGGCGTGACCCCAGTCCCGTTTTGCGTCGAGGTTTCCCAGAGCAAGGCTCTTCTGAAGGCCCATCCTTATCCTTGCGGCTGCAAGAGCGACCTTTCTGGTTACAAAGTTCCTGCCTCTCCTTGGCGATTCGTGATTGAACAGAATCCCGCTGGAAGCATGAAGTCCGTAACCCTTCCTGTAGTTGACCACCATCCAGTGCGAATAGAGTTTAGCGGCGGCGTAAGGGCTTCTGGGGTGGAAAGGGGTTTCCTCGTTCTGGGGGGGAGGAGAAGAACCGAACATCTCGCTGGTGGAAGCCTGATAGAATCTGCACTCACCAACCAGTCCAACTTCCCTTATGGCATCCAGAATCCGCGCGACACCAAGGGCATCAACATCACCGGTATACTCGGGCAAATCGAAAGAAATCCTTACATGACTCTGCGCCGCCAGATTGTAGATCTCATCAGGTCCCACCCTCTCAAGAATCCTGTTAAGAGCGCTTGAATCGGTCATGTCTCCGTAATGAAGGAAAAGAGTTGTGCGGTACACATCCGGCTCCTGAATAAGATGTTCTATCCGTTCCCGGTTGAAGCTGCTTGAACGTCTGACTATACCATGGACTTCGTACCCCTTCTCAAGAAGAAGTTCGGCAAGATACGAACCATCCTGACCTGTGATTCCTGTGATGAGTGCTTTTTTCATGTTTCCCAATCCTGTGTACATGTTTGGTAGTAAATCCTGTCATGCTTGACTTGCTGATGAAATCTATAACCATATCACCGTAACAATACTATTAACGAGAACCGTTGGAAACCGTTGGAACTTGCCTTCGTGGAGGAACTCACGTAGTGTAAAGATAAAGGAAATTATCGTTTGCGTATACCTCCTCCGGATAGTTACCTTGAAAGACAGACGGAAGGAGAAATTCCATGAACGGATACCCCGTTATACTTTTCCTACTGATGCTAATGACCATATCCGGCTCCCTTTCTGGTGAAGAGCCTGAACAGCACGGATATCCATTTACGTTCAGCGGTGCAGTCAACCGCCATGAGGATTTTCAGCATGAGCTGCCCGGGGGGCTGGTATTTAACCTGAATTTCATCACTTATGGGCCAGAAGGCTGGGCTGTCAGGATATTTGACCCCGCCTTTCCATCTGACAATTTCTGCGCGGTTGTGACTCCGCCGTACAGAGGGATCAATGCGCTGCAGATATACGCATGGCATTTTTTCAATGAAGATGGCACCGGCCCTAACGACGGTTCCGTAAACGCCCCCGGGGAAGAGCGCAGGTTCTATTTTGTAACCGACAAAGCCAGTAATGATACCGCATTTGAATTACTCTCCGTCATGCTCTGGCCCGAAAGCCCCGAAGCTCAGGAGGCCGCCGCTGCCGTGCATGACGAAATTCACCGTGAATGCGGCATGCTGACCGTACGAGAGCTTATAGCTGGGGATGCCGTGGGAGACAGCGTATTTATCGAGAGTATGGAATTCGATGTTGAACTGTTCATTCCTGAATGGAACTGAAAGAACCGTAATCGGGACGTACGATCTCTTCAAGAGCATTATTTGTGCCGGACGGCAATTGGATGAATCACAGGAAATGTCGCCCTTTTCTTGCTCCAATCGCGAATGAGAGATATAATCCTTTCATGGGAACAAGAATGAGAATCAACTGGAGCGTATTCGGCATATTTGCCATAATAATCGTCGGTTTTATTGTAGCCGGATTTCTCGTGTCTCCAAAAGCTGAAACTGACGATGGCTACCCACTGAATATTTTCTTCTGGGGAATGGCAGGGATTTTTCTACTGTCCAGCCTTGGAATACTTTCCTGGGTGCAGCTGTCGAACAGAAGACGGGAACATATCGAGAAGACCTGGTTCGATGCTGAAGCTGAGATTCTCGAGGTCAGTGAAACCGGAACCTACATAAACAATCAGCCGAAAATTCGTTTCAGGCTTCATGTAGATTCTCCTTTTCACCCCCCATGTGAAGTGGTTCACAAACAGGTCATCTCCCTTATCACCCTGGCTCAGTTCCAGCTGGGAAAGACAATCACGGTCAAAGTCAATCCGAATGATCCCCAGGACATAATGATCCTCTGATCCGATATTCAAAACAAAAAGGAAGGTGGATTTTGGCAGATCATGTATGCCCTGTATGGGTAGGATACCTCCTGGCAAGCCCCCTGCGGAAGCTGTTTGATAATCCAAGAAAGAGACTATCCCCCTACATCAGCAGAGGAATGACAGTTATCGATGTGGGCTGCGCTATGGGTTTCTTCAGCCTCCCCATGGCGGAAATGGTAGGGCCCGACGGCAGAGTCATATGTATTGACCTTCAGGAAAAGATGGTCCAGAAGCTTTACAGGAAGGCAAAGAAGAAGAACCTCCTCAACAGCATTGAGGCAAGGGTTTGCAGGCATGATAGTCTTAACGTTGATGATCTGGACAACGCAGCGGATTTCGTCCTTGCTGCAGCCGTTGTTCATGAAGTGCAGGACGCCGCTTCATTCTTGGCCGAGCTTTACGGCGTTATTAAGGACGGCGGAAAGCTTCTGGTGGTTGAGCCGGGCGGTCATGTTTCGGAAAAGGATTTCAGAGCAACGGTTAATACCGCCGTGAAATGCGGTTTTACCCTCCTCGATAGCTCAGGAACACGGAGAAGGCGCAAGGCTCTCTTCCAGAAAATTCCTGAGAAATGAGGACAGTACTCCGGAGAAGTCCCTGTTGAAATACACTGAAAAACCCCTTGAACCGATCCATCGCCCCTGCAAATTCAAGCTCTCCATCCTCATTGTCAATTACAACAGCGGAGAGATGCTTACTGACTGTCTGGAATCGATATTTTCCACCGTTAAGACGGAACCACTGGAAGTAATAGTCGTTGACAACGATTCACAGGATGGTTCCATAGAAGCCGCCAGGGAAAAACATACTGAAGTGCACTTCATTGAAAACAATTTCAATAACTGGTTCACCGGAGGAACCAACCAGGCGATAGGGGAAAGCCGCGGTGAATATCTTCTCTGTCTTAACCCTGACACGGTATGTCATGAAAATGCGATAGATGATCTGGTGAATTTTCTCGACAGGAATCCTGAGGCAGGCCTTGCCGCTCCAAAGCTTCTGAGCGGGGACGGTTCTCTTCAGCCCTCGTGCCGGAATTTCCTGAAATCAAGGTACCTTCTGCTTCGGCACATCCTTCCCTGGAAAAGATTGCCCGGAAGCTGGAGAAAAAAGGCGGTCTTTGAATACTGGGATCATGATGAAACCATCCGGTCCGACTGGATAATAGGTGCCTGCATTCTGGTACGGAGAGAAACCGTCGAGGATATAGGCCTTAAGGACGAAGGCTTCCCGATGTTCCATGAAGAGACCGACTGGTGCTACCGTATGAAGAAGGCCGGCTGGGGCATCTGGTTCATTCATACCGCGGAAGTTACACATTTCGGAAGCCAGTCAGCAGTTAAGTACTGGGGCGGTGACCTCATCCTGGAGTTCTACAAAGGTAAACACAGGTTCGTACGAAAACACTTCGGTCTGATGCCTTTGCTTCTGCACCGTTCTCTTCTTGCGGGCCTGCTTTTTCTCAGGCTTACATGTGTACTGGTCAGAAGAGTTTTTTCAAAGAACGCCGGTCTCAGGCAGGAAACCTCATTCCTTTTGAAAGGCATGGCAATACAACTCGGATTGAACTGGAAAAAAAAACTGTAAGTCAGAGACCCGAAACTACAGAGAATATTCCTGGTATCCAAACCCGGTAAGCCCCTGAAGGCAGGCTCCCGAGAACAGGATGGCAATAGAGAGGGCGGTATTCAACGGTTCTACCTCTGAACAGTCTGACGGTCAACCGGGTTGCTTTTCAGAATATAGGTTCTGTACAGAGATGAATCGATTATTCCAAGGAACATCAGATACGCGAAAACTTCCTTCATTTTCTCCGTTCCGGTGCCGATAGGCGGCCTTGGCAGAAAGAAAATAAACGCTGCCAATACTGTTACAGCAATAAGCAGGACATGGGTACTCACATTGAGCTTCTTCATGAAGAAGGATACTGCAAGAACCGAGGAAACCGCGAACATCACAAATGCAGCGATACCCGTAACCAGGTTCGGTGTATAGTCCACCTCTATGTACTCCTCCCGCTCAGCCTCAGCCTCACGCATCCATTCCTCCTGGGCAGCCGTACGTCTGGAATGATAAATGACATCCGAGAAACCGCTGAGAAGCGAAACCACAAGGGAGAAGAGAATAAAAACGTAAAACGAGTATTGAACCATAACCGTGAATATTGCCCTTATAAATTTCATCAGCCGGTTCTGCTTTCGATAAGGTAACTCACTCTTGAGAGAAGGATTTCAGCGATAATAACGATCCTATCACAGGATTCCCAACCGTGTCGCTCGATTCAAAGATCGTAATGAGAAAGGATTCCGTCAAAGGGATCCTCGACCTGATTGCCAACCTCGGGCGATGTGCAGGAACTCTGCGCGTGTATCTGGGATGTGACCTCGACAGGCTGAATTGTAGAGATTGCTCAGTCCACAACGACATGGGAATCAAACAGATCCCTGTAAATAGTCCACTTTTTCCGGTCCCATTCTAGTTCCGGGGAGAGGCAGTCTGCCGCTGCTATTCCCATCTCGATCGTATGATGGGTATTATCATGGACAAAGAGCCCCTGCCTGCCAAGTGATACAATATGATTCAATTCGCCCAGGAACGTTTCGACAACATCAATCTGGCTGGAGAAATCCAGGTTGTAGACAGGATATACGTTCCCCTTTCTGCGCACTGTGAAACTTACTACCTCCGGTTCGGGAAGGTCAGTATTTTTCAGATCACAGAGCACCCTGGCAAGAACCGCTTCATCATCCAGTTCCCATATTTTATCCATACGACCGCAGGGTATTTCAAAACAAAGCCCTGTCCGGTCTGAAGGCTCGTCCGCAAGGCTGTAGTTCTTCGGTTCCGACAGTCTGGAGAAACAGGTATCTGAGCCCGGGAAGTAATGGGCATCAAATGGTGTGTATTGCCGTCCCTTCACCTCAAGGAAACAGAAGACCATCGATCTGAAAGAGAGTCCTTCAGCTTCTTTCAATACCTGTGCAGGTACCGCTGGCATCAGGAGGTCTATGAGATCTGAAACCGGAATAGTGGAGAAAATAAAATCATTCTCAATCTTCCGGCCGTCCGATGTTACGACAACTCCACTCTGTCTCCGAACCGGCGGAGTTACCGAAACTGCTTCGGTACCGTATATGATCTTGCCTCCCCGCTTTGCTATCCTTGACGCCGCCTCCCGGGCAATCTGCCCGAAACCCTGCCTTGGATAGTAGAAGGTACCTGTATCCCCTGAGTTCCTGGTCAAAGAGGACAGAGCTTTGCCGATCATCTTTCGGATACTGCCTGACTCGATTCTCTTTCGAGCCTGCAGGGGGGAAAGCTCACAGGGAGGAAGTCCCCAGAGCTTCCTTGCGTAAGGGAAATAGAACCTGCTGCTGATTGTTCTGCCAAGGCCGGAAAGGAGGGTATCTTCGAAATTAATCCCTTCCCTTTGCCGTCTGAAAACGGCAGAAATGGAATCGAACATTACTCCAAGTGAAAAGGATGGCGGCAGTTGAAAGATGAGGTCGAGGGGTTTAAGCGGAAAGGAGATAAACCTTCCTTCAAGCCTGATTCTCCCGTTACGGGGTCTACGGAGAAGGTCATTTCCCAGCATTTCCAGGATTTTATCCAGTATGTCAGGGCTTGTTACAGGATGCAGCCGGTGACTTCCATAATCGAAAGTTAAGCCTTTGTACTTGAAACTCGCGGTAATGCCGCCGGGAGTGTCTTCCTTCTCGATAACAGTTATTTCATAGTCCCCGGATCTCTCAAGAAGTGAAAGGGCTGTCCACAATCCCGCAGGACCTGCTCCAAGTATGGTAACTCTCTGTTTCATGATCGAAATACTCCGGGGTTAATACTGGATTTCTAATCCCTGGTTGCGATGTACATCTCATACCACATCATGTAGTTCAGTATCCCCCATACGACCCTT
>DAOWFD010000001.1 GCA_030638185.1 Candidatus Aegiribacteria sp. | reverse complement strand
CTCCTTCTTTGAATTGCCTGGATGCCGACTTCAGTATATGGCTCCTGAATATCTCCGGTGCGGCACTGCTTAGCGACATAACATCCTGAAGCTGATCACGGAAACCAAAGGCTCCGCTCGACTGGTAAAGAGCTGTGCGGCCCCAGATCCTGCAGGAGAGTGTCTGGTAGATCAGCCATCTGTTAAGCATGAGGTTCATTCCTGAGTCGGGCGTCTTTACATTAACCTTCCCGAGCAGGCTGTCCCAGAAAGCTGTAATATCGGTCAGGACAGCGCCCTCCCGCGCTCTGATCATGTTCTGCTCTATGATATCAAGAGCGTTCTCCCTGTCTTTGCCCTGTCCCAGGAGAAACGTGACCTCCTTTTCCTCACCCGGTCCGATCCAGATCATGATCTGCATGGCAAGGCACAGGTCCTGCCCGCTGCCCACAGCACCTGAAAGCCCCACACGACCGAGAGCCGCGGGACTGGAGTAGCTTCCCTGTCGTCCAAGAAACTCTGTCCTGTCAGTAGTGAGACCGTTTGGTTCGCGGCTTGCGGCAAGGAAGAGAACTCTCTCCCTGAATTCCGAATTGTAGGTATTCCGGGCCATTAGAGCTTGACCTGCCGCGTTATACTCCGGAATTATGTACTGCTGCATCTCGGATCTGGTCGTGCCCATGACAGGTTCAATGTAGAATGTTACTGTTATTCTCCTGTTGCAGCTCCATGAGTTTACCAGTTTGAGGTTCACGACTTTTATGGGATCATTGAGTGAGACACAGGCGATAAGCCGCTGTTCCAGACCATGACTGCTGTGCTGGTAGGTTGTGTAACCTGCTCCGTGGGTGATGATGTAAGGTTCATTCTCCCGTATGGGAAGTAAAGTGGGAGACCAGAATGTACCTGTCTCCTCGTCTCTCAGATAGATGATCTCACCAGGCATATCCGTTACGGGATCATTCCTCCATGGAGTTAGGCGATTCACTCCGCTGTTTCCAGCCCAGGTGCATTCCATACCGGCCTCAGAAGTCGTGAAACCGAAAGAGGGATTGGCGATGACATTGATCCACGGGGCGGGTGTCCTGTTTTCGCCATCAAGATAGATGACATACTCTCTGCCTTCCGAAGTGAATCCTCCTGTACCGTTGTCAAAGAGGAGACCTTCCGGTCTTTCCAGCGGTCTTGTCTCTTCTGCTTCTGCGGGTGGCAGTGTGGGAACGAATTCCGGAAGCCTTACAGGTCTTCCGGCAAGTCGCTCCAGCTGTCTGCCGAGAGAGCCTGCTCCTGAATCGAGTACGGCTCCGGCTACCGTTTGCAGCAGTATCCTTTCCCGCTCATCCATCTGGTCTGCCCTCAGAAGGAATAATCCTCCCCGGCGGTTTATCCATTTTTCTCCTCCGGTGCGGGAGATAAGACCTTGAAGCTGGTCCTGGAGATCCTGCTCATAGGAGCTTTCCTTCATGTTCAGAATCGCGAAATCTATCAAAAGCCCCCTGCTCCTCCAGAATGCGTGCGCTCTGAGAAGATCATACACAAGGGTTGTGTCATCCTCCGTGTCCACAGTGGCAAGAAGCAGAGGATAATCGCCGGATATACCGAACTGCCACAGTTCCTGCTGTCCAAGTGTGTTGTTCCTGAGAATATCCGATCCGCAGCGGAGAGAATTTCCCGGATAAACAAGCACCGAAAGGAGAAGCTGCATCCTCTCAAGTTCCATGGATGTAAGGTTCATTCTGGTCATTTCGCGCCTGCAGAAGGAGCCGATTCTTGCAAAGGCTTCGTCAATAGCGGAACGGCTTTTGTAACGCTTTACAAGATAGTACGCCGCAGCCCGATCACGGGCCGTGGCGGTGACAAAGAAGAGCGTGGTGCTTTCACGTGGAAGCAGTTCGACCTCGATGGCGGCGGCCATGACAGGATCAAGTGTTGTTCCCATTCTCCTTGTCGAAAAAGGTGACTTTTGATCGCGCAGGAACTGTGGATAATCGGAGGAACCTCCCCTGCCAAGGAATCTCTCCCTGTCGACCTCATAGGATTTGTTTCCATCGGAATCTGTAAGCATGTGGACAACGAATATCTCTCTGTCTTCCGCTGTGCGCGGCCTGCGACGGAAGAGCAGAGCGTCCTCTTCAGACAGATATTCGCTCTCTATGAAAAGCCGGTTGAAGGACGGATGGCTGATATCCGCGGCATGAGGAGCCATTACAACCTCCGCATAGCTGCAGACAAGAAGCTTTCTTTTGCGGTCACTGTTATTCCTGAGATCAATTCTCCGTATCTCGGCATTATCCTCCGGAGCAACCACTATCTCCATCCTTGAGAAGATGTCATTGTCCCACCTGAGAAACTCCACTCTGTGAGGGAAGAAGCGGATCTCGCATTTATCGGGCTGCGTTCCTGCAGGTTGCTTTCCCATGGACCAGAGATCCCCTGTCTCCCGATCAGTCAGGTATACCCATGTTCCCCAGTTGTCCAGGGTTGTGTCACTCAGCCAGCGTGTGATGTCAATCCCCTTCCAGCGGCTGTAACCCCCGCCTGCTTCAGTAATGAGGACTCCGTAGCTGCCATTAGAGAGGTAATGAACCAGTGGAATCGGGAAATCAACAGAAACCAGCCATGGCTCAAGAGCAATCCCGCTTGTTGACGGTCTTATCACACCCGTAGTGTCAGGCCGGGGTTGCTCTAATGGAGCCTCATCTGGAATCTGCTCATATAGCAACAGATTCACTATCTGTATAAGAGGTTCGGATTGGAAGCGCCGAACCATGCAGTTGTTGTTGAGGAAATTGACGATGGAAAGAAGTATCATGCCTTGGTGGTGTGCCATATAGGAGAGGATCACTTCGCTTTCTCTGCCCATCGCAAGCCGTTCAGTCGTAAAATCGATTGACTCATAGAAGCCGTACCTGCCAAGCAGACCGTTGGCCACAAGATCCTTTATATTGGATACAACAGCGTTCGGTTCAATTGGAAGCGCGAGCAGGGAAGCATACGGAGATATCACGAGGTCCTCCTCCAGTCCCCGCTTGAAACCGAGACCCGGAACCCCGAAAGCCCTGTACTGGTAGTGCATACCAGCATCGAAACTGTAGTAGCTCGATTCGGTTATTCCCCATGGCACATTCTTGCTCCTGCTGTAGGCGATCTGGCGCTTTACCACTGCGCGACAGCTCTGCTCGAGAATGCTATTTTCATAGTTGCCCGCAAGCAGGATGGGCATCAGGTATTCAAACATGGTGCCACTCCAGGAGACCAGCGCCTTCATCCCCTCTGTGACAGTAAGCGGTCTTGCAAGGTGCAGCCAGTGGCTCCTTGGGACATCACCCTTTCCAATCGCCACCAGACTTGCCAGTCGGGCTTCCGATGCAAGGAGGTCGTAGTAGTTGGAGTCAAGATGACCTGAATCGATGTTATATCCGATATGGAAAACCCTTCTCCGCCTGCTGAACAGGAAACTGAAACTCATTCGTTTGAATTCTTTCTCCGCCGCGGCTGCCAGATCGTTGATCTTTTCAAGAATGTTCACGGATTCCTTCAGACTTTCATCGATCAGATCCTCCAGTTTCAGACACCACTCCTTCGCATCCCTCGCAGGTTCCGATGAGAAAGGCTCATCTTTCAGAAGGGTTTTCAGGGAGTTAAGCCGGAACCTGACCCTTGGGATAATATCCCTTATCATCTCTGGCGACGGACAGGGAGGCAGAGAATCCATGAGGAAACGCCAGGCGTCTACAATTGCTCTTGCAGTGTCCGCATGTTTTAAGAGTTCAGGAGGATTACTGATATGAATCATCCAGGGAAAGAGTGTATTTATCTCTTTGATCATGTTGCCAAGGTGTCTTCTCATCTTGCCTGACCATATCCGTAACTCCTTCAGTGTGGAGATATCAACTACTCCGGTATTCCTCCGGGTAATTTCGATGAGCATACGGTCAATCCTGACCAACTGTGTATTGTAGAGATTCATCAATAGCGTTACCCAGACTCGCGGATTATCAAGCGCTTCCATTACCATTCTCCGAATTCCGGCAACGCTTTCAGGAAGATCAGTCTCATCGATGCTGTTTTCTCTCAGAATACCGGAAAAAATATCAAGAGTATCTATGAAACCTTCCCAGCGCCTTCTGCTCAGAATTGGAGTACTGCACATCTCAAGGCACCCCTGTTTTAGGACAAGCAGGCATCCGGCAAGATTACCACTGTCAACTACCGAAACGTATCGGGGAAGCAGAGGCTTAAGAGTGCGGGTGTCGTACCAGTTCAGCAGATGTCCCCTGTATCTCTCAAGCTGTTTTATCCCGTCAAGCGTATCCGAGAGACGCAGTGATAACTCAAGCATACCTATGTAGCCTCTGTCGTGAGCCGCGAGAACGGAGAGAAGAAAGAGACCGATGTTTGTAGGTGAAGTCCTGTGGGCTACTTTGGAAAGGGGTTCTTCCTGGAAGTGGTCAGGTGGAAGCCAGTGGTCCTCGGGACCGACATATGTCTCAAAGAAGTACCATGTGCGAGCAGCAAGCATGCGCAGACTCGCGTACTGTTCATCCTCGGACGGTATTCTCTTCACTACCGGAGTTCTGCTGATAAGGTGAGCAATCTCGGGAGATACGAGCCAAGCTATCAGAAATGGCGCGGCAAATGGAAGACCGCCAGGATGGAACAGAAGGAGAACCGCACAGATAACGGGTACAAGGATAATAACGGTACACATTCTCGCCCATACGAGCCCCACTTTCAGATCTCTTCCGAACATTCTGACCGTATGTGCCGCTGATCTCCACTGAAGCAGCCTCTTCCTGGTGACGGTGAGCCTGACAATTGTTGTGACTACTGCATCAATCGTTATGGATGTCTCGTAAAGAAGGAAGACAAGTGCGAACAGCGATCTCATCCAGCTTGCCTTTACAGGCCTTGTCACCTTCAGTGAGGATTTCCGTTTGAGCTTGCTGAAGAACTCGAAAATGGTATCTGTAAGTGGGCACCTGAATTCAATCAGAAGAACCGCAAATGTCCAGAAAAGCGGTGAACCGGGAAGCCATAACCAGCCTGCCACGAGAAGGACGAGAAGAGCAGGACTGAGCAGACTCCTCCGCATGTTGTCGATAATCTTCCATTGATCTAGAAAAGAAAGGTCGTTTCGTCTCCTGCTTCCAGTTGAATCCGGAGCAGTTGATCGGATCCATGGAAGAAGCTGCCAGTCTCCCCTTATCCATCGGTGGAGCCGGTTGGTCCACGCCAGATAGTGCGGAGGATAGTCTTCATAGAGAACAATATCGGTAACAAGCCCCGCTCTTCCATGTATTCCTTCGAAAAGGTCATGGCTGAGAAGGGTATTCTCCGGAATTCTCCCCTCAAGGCACATGTCGAAAGCTTCAACATCATAGATGCCTTTTCCGACATAGTTACCTTCACCGAAAAGATCCTGATAAACATCGGAAACAGCATTTGAATACAGATCTATGCTGAAATCACCCGCATAAGTTCTGGTAAAGAGCGATTCTGACCCTTTTGATGGACCTGCAAGAATCCTTGGCTGGAGAACAGTGTAACCGTTCATGAGCCTGCAGGTCTTCTTGTCGAGAAGCGCCCTGTTGAGCGGATGCGCCATTGTGGAGACTAGCCTTCTTCCGCAGTTTTGCGGAAGGGAAGTATCCGCGTCAAGAGTGATTATGTACTTGATATCGGGAAGAATTTTCAACTCACCGATGCGGACATCGTATGAAGTTCCGCCTTTTCCGAGAAGCAGGCGGTTGAACTCCATGAGCTTTCCTCGCTTTCGTTCCCATCCCATCCAGCAGCTTTCACCGGTATTCCATTCCCTGCGGCGGTGAAACTGATAGAAAGGATCTCCGGAACTGCGATGATATCTCCTGTTGAGTTTTTCTATCTCATGCGCAGCCAGTTCAAGCAATTCTCCATCTCCGGGCATTCGCTGCTCCGGAGAGTCAGCAAAATCGGAAAGAACAGCGAAGGTGAGATTCTTGTCTCTGTTTGCGAGAAAATGCCGTTCCAGCTGCCTTATCATCGAGTGAACATCTCCAGGATCACTCAGCAGTGTGGGTATGACCACCATGGTTCTGTACTCAGAAGGTATACCCCTGCTGAAATCCATTCGTGGAAGACGCCTGGGAATGGTACTGTGCGTGAGGAAGGTGTTCACAAGGTCGACGCCTGCAGCCGACGCTGGAAGCAGGCACAGGAGAAGAACAGATATAATCTGAAGAACACCAGCACCTTCAGTAATCGCATACCCCAGCATGCACAGGAGGAAGATAAGAAAGATCAGCGCTATCGAGCCTGCGTATACTACCGATGCATGTTCCCAAAGAATTCTCCTTAAATCCATGAACGCAGGTCGGGAGTAATCGAGTCGGTGTTTCAGCAGTTTGCGCCCCTCCCGAGTATGAAGGAAGAAACCGACATGCCCGGAACGCGGGTCATCGCCAGCTTCATCAGACATTCCGATTGCTTCCTGCGCAACCCTCAACTCATCGAGACCGGACTCGGACGCTATCTCCTCCACTGTCGACCTGTAACTGTTACGCGTGGAGAAATCCATTCCAGCGTAATCACCAGAATAATCACGCCTTAGAATACCCTCTACCAGGCTTGTCTTCTCGAAATAATCCTTCCAGTTCTGTGTCGCGAACATCCTGAGGCTTTGTATACAGCCGGCTACAATGTCATCCTCATCCACTGTTTCTTCAGCTTCACCGATATCACAGATCCCTTCGCCGGGAAGGCCGGTAATACTGGAGATCAGCTGGAAAAGTTTTTCAAGAATACCGAATCTGAGCATGGTCGGAATTGCCCAGAGCTCCCCCATAGTAAGTGGAGTAGTTTTCTGGTAGTTCCGTACAAAGCGGGTGATAAGTACAATATCAAGCTGATTCTCAGAACACTGGATGATCTCCCATGCTATCGAGAATACCCTTGAAGGCTCGAGGTGAACGGGAGACTTGAGAACAGGAAGCTGCCTGTAGTAATCACAGGGCATGTCTTCATGCACCTGGCGAATAGCCTGCTGAATGATGTAGTAGTTATCCAGCACCCATTCAGCGGCATGGGAATGTTCCCCATCTCCGCTCTGGAAGTACTTGTAGGCCGACTGCATGAGAATCCTGTACTTCCGGAGCCTTGATGGAAGGTTGAATGTCCTGTTCCTTTTTCCGGATATAGTATGGCTTTCCGCAAGTCTGCGAGAAGAAAGACCTGTTTCTCCAGATGCTTTTCGCGTATCCCCGCCTGACTGCATTCCTACCCGGTTTCTTTATTCCCTCTGATAGTACGGGTTACCCAAGTGTCATGTCGAGTACCAAATGGCGTAAGATTGCGAAGTAATTTGGTGTTCCTGCAAGGCGCGGGTGAAAGCGCATAGCAGTGCTATGTAACTGAAGCCGCAACACCGCAGGAGCGCTAAAGAGCAAGCAAGATGCGTCAGTTGGTGCTTGACAGAACACTAGTGACCTGGCTTCTCTCTTGCGGCACTCTCCGCTCTCGTACGCAACGACCTTTCGAAGGGGATATCCTGCATTATCAGTAGAGGAGTTGTTCCATATGCTATAAAGTTTACAGCAACACTTCCGTATGGCCACTTCTCCACACTGTTGTACCCATGTGCGGTGAGAACGACAAGATGAACATTCTCAGTTTCCACCAGATCATCGAGAGTCGCGGCAGCATTGCTTCCAATATGAAGAAAGGTTTGAATGGATATCTCCGTGGAGGAGAACTGGGAATCCAGCTGAGCAAGGTAATGTTCCGCCTCAGAGTAATTCCTCCCCATCAGTTTCTCAGCAAGATCTGTATCCTCCCTGGAGCGAGGCAGGTGCCTGGGCATCTCCGGTCTGCTGACAACGTGTGCAAGTAAAAGTCTGGCTCTCTGGTGCCTGGCCAGTCTTATAGCTATAGGGAGTGCGCTCTCTGCACGTTGTGAGCAGTCCAGAGCAATGAGGATTTTCTTGTATGTAAGTTCGCCTGCACACCCCCCTGTAGTCTTGTATGCTCTTATGATAAATGTGGAGATGTACGAGCGTAGTATGATCTTCTGAACGACACTGCTGACGTTCCAGCCGCTGAGTCCACTTCTTCCATGACTGGAGAGGGTTAT
>DAOWFD010000312.1 GCA_030638185.1 Candidatus Aegiribacteria sp. | reverse complement strand
TGAGATTCGAGATACGGGACAACCTTCTCGGTGGTAAAGTCTGGACCGGAACTCCGGAAGATGAACCTTCAGAATGGATAGTTCAGGCAACCGATAATTCAGTGAGTGCTCCGGGATCGATCGTTCTCTTCTGCCAGGCTCCGATGGAAGGGGACAGGATTTCCATGTCAGCCATGTTCGATGATGTGGAAGTTTCTGATGACCTGACACTCGAACTTCATGCCGGGACATGGGCTTCGATCAAATCATCGTTCTAGACCGCTGTAATCAAGGTAGAATGTAAAACAGAGTATCAGATACTCCGATTTCATCCGTTCTGCAGGGATCGTGGTCTGAAGAAATACCTGTAGAAAGCATTATCGGATATCTTCCTGACAAGACGCACAAGTGCTGAGATGACAATCCAGGTGAAAATTATCCTCGCGAAGAGAACGCCCGTAATACTTCCCCCAAGGGACATCATCAGAGTATCCTGAATGAGATCATGAAGCGTATCCTGACACCTGTTTTTCTGGAGATGGTGGTCTCAACCGGCATGGAGTGAGCCACAAGGATCATGCAGGCTATAACAGTTATCTGGGCTGTTGACATATGAAGGCCGGGGGCGATTGAGGCTAAAATCACAATCCCACCGTACATGTTAGTTATCACAGCGGTCGCCCATACCAGCCCCATCTCGCCGGGCAGGCCCACCAGGCTCATTAAGGGCGTGAAGGCTGCTGCAATATACTTCACCAGACCAAGCTCACCGAGGATTTTAACAGCGATAACAACAGGGACCATTATACGGAAAAGTATAAAGCTGACCCCCGCTGCTTCCCTGATCTGCTTCCATGCTATTGCAGGTACTGTCAAATCATGTTCTTTCATGTTCTACGGAAGATAAACATTTTTCGTATAATCCGGATAGCTGGAATGCAGAAACTATATACCCGTTTTTGATTGGGGAAATGGCAATTGCTTGAGATGCTTTTCAGTCTTTTCCGTGAAAAAGGGGAAGAGCTGTATCTTGTAGGCGGTTACGTAAGGGACCGCTTGCTGGACTGGGAAACCAAAGACTACGATTTTACCACAAGCGCCAGGCCCGAGGTTACGAAGGATATACTTGAATCGAAGGGTTTCCGGGCTATTCCCATCGGAATGGAATTCGGTACCGTTATCGCTGTCATCAACAGTGATTCAGGCCCGGTTGAGGTCCAGATAACTACCTACAGGTGCAGGGAAAGCTACCGCAAGGGTTCCCGCCATCCCGATGTTGTCTTCGGCAAGAATCTTAAAGAAGACCTTGTAAGACGTGACTTTACCGTAAACGCGATTGCCATGGATGAAAAGGGCAACGTTATAGATCCCATGGGGGGGAGGAAGGATCTGAAGGAAGGAGTCATCAGGACTCCCCTGAATCCGGAAGAGACTTTCAGCGAAGACCCACTTCGCATGCTTCGGGCGTTCCGCTTCGCCTGCCGCCTTGGTTTTTCAATTGAGGAGAAGACGCTGGATGCGATAGTAAAGCGGCATTCCTGCATAATGGACATTTCCAGGGAACGTTGGAAAATGGAAATGGACTCAATACTTACAACCAAAGAAGGTGAGGAGGTTTCCAGAGTTCTACAGATAATGAAAGATACGGAAATTCTTCAGGACATGATCCCGCAGTTCACCACAATGTTTATCCAGGACGGCATGTCCCAGGGCAAAGCCCACTACGGAGACCTCTGGGAACACACACTTGATGTTGTGAAGAAGACGAAAGGCAGCAGTACTTGCCTTCGGTGGGCCGCCCTTCTGCATGATATTGGAAAACCTCCCTGCAGAACAGTTGATGAAGATGGAAATACACATTTCTACGGCCACGAGAAAATCGGGTCTGAGTATGCGAATAAGACAGCAGAAAGGTTCAGGTTTTCAAGGAAAGAAAGGAAATGCGTATCCTTCCTGGTTAAGAATCATATGAGACCTGTTCTTTACTCCGGCGAATGGTCCGATCGGGCTGTAAGAAAACTTGCGATGGAATCCGGGGAATACCTGGATCTTCTGCTGGACCTCGCTTCCGCTGATATCGCTGCCCATGCTGAATCCTACGCATCCAGTGGGGCTGCGGGGATGGCAGAACTGCGGGAAAGACTACACAGGCTTGTACCGGACACACGGAGGCGGGTACTTCCCAGAGATCTCGGGAAAATACTTATGCAGAGGACAGGCGGGGATACCGGTTCATTTCCTGAAACAGGGATAATCCTCAGCAACCTTGAGGAACTGGTTCATCAGGGAATTCTTCCTGAAATGGCGCTCCCACAGATTTATCTTGATTACCTTGCTGAACATCCGGAGCTGAAAAACCGGGACTGCTGAAGCTACCTGAAAAGACCCTTTATGGAGCCCCAGCTTGCACGAGACAAATCCACTGAAGAGGTGGTCCATGGCTCCCATAGAGAAAAATCGTAACTGAAAAAGCTATGGGGTTCACCGGTGATATTGCCATATTCGTCACAAAGTAAAGATGGACATCCACTTTCCGAAAGCTCGGTATTAACAATAATCCAGAAATCAGCTTCCAACAAAATGTGTGGATAGTAATAAGCGAAACATGGCGCGAAATGAAATGCCGTTATGGTTTGCCTGTTGATAAACTCATCCGGGTTTGCTTCACCATTCCACAGCTCCGCGTAGAATTGACTTGTATCCCACGGGTAACCCGCACTATGATAAAACCAGAACTCCGAGTAATCCGCGTACCAGAAGTTCATTCCAGGTAAGAAATCCTCAACGTCAAACCATGTACCTCGATATGTACCCGCATTTGTAAGCCAACAAGCTGTACCGTCATCGTACTGCAACAGATCTTTATTTTTGAACCAATTGCCATATGATCTGATTAAGAAATCGCCTTGTACACCAAGACCCGCCGGAGCAGGCTGTATGCCATTGAGTTGTGCATA
>DAOWFD010000328.1 GCA_030638185.1 Candidatus Aegiribacteria sp. | reverse complement strand
CACAGCTTGAAACATAGCCATCACACCGCTGTTTAGCGGCTTGAAGCGGAAGGGCATATCGGCGCCCTGTATAATGGCCTCGATCTGTTCCCCGACCCATACCAGACCCTGTGCAGCGGTCTGCTCGAGTATGGGGTTCAGCACGTAATTAGGCAGATCAGGGTGCAGACAATCAAAGGTTGTCCACATTGTATCCTGAACCTGTGATTCACTGTATCCACTAAATGGATAGTACCCGATCCTGTTCTGTATTGCCATGAGGAAGTACTCATCTGCAACTCTCCAATAATCAGGCAGGTACAGTGATGCCCAGCCGGCGCCAACGAAGGCTTCAGGCTTTGCAGGGTCTATATCGATTGCATCATGGAAGTAATCCAGTGCTATCTCGAAGTTTCCGGCGTTGTAGGAATCCCAGCCCAGCTGAATAAATCCCGAATATCCTATGACATCAGGAGGATCTGTCGGAAGCGGAACTCCACAACCGCCAAGCAGTACGAGGGAGCCCAGGATTGCTATTGTTACTATCTGTTTCATTTCTCCCTCCTTCCTACTCTATCCGGAGCATTTTTTGTGTAACTGTCTCTCCGCATGCCTGGAGCCGGCAGAAGTAAACTCCCGCGCCTACTGCATTACCGGTTTCGTCAAGACCGTCCCACATGAGTGTATGTTCAGCAGCCTGCATCTCAGTATCGTTAAGAGTCCTGACTGCTCGGCCGCTCAGATCGTAAATTATTACGTTAACACGTCCCGCTGAGGGCAGAGAGAAACGTATGGCTGCCTCTGCGCTGAAGGGGTTGGGATATGTTCCTCCGAAGTGGAATTCAGCGGGGATCTCCGGGGAATGAACACCGGGAGCCTCTCCGTACACGTAGTTTCCGCCTTCGGATACCGGAGCGCACATTCTTCCACCCTGATAATAACTGTCCAGCTGTTCCCATCCATATACTGTATAACGATATACAGCACCTTCAGAGCAATCAGCCGGGAAGGACAGTGTTGCGTTTACATCGGGGATACTTACCGGGCCGGCATTAATGCCGGTCATCATATCCACTACGTCCTCCAAGGAAGCCTGCGTGCCCATAGAAAGATCGAGGATGCTGGATTCGCAGAGACTCACCATGGTTCCCGGAGCAGCTGCTCCGGCCATAACGTCAAGACGGATATCATTGATGGTCAGCGACATACTACTTGTTGTCATATATCCGACAGCTATATCTGTGCTGTTGCTGATCTCAAAACCGCTGCTGTCATATCCAGCTACCTGGAGTGTGTAGTCTCCACTTGCCCAGGCGGTGAATCTGCGGTGCCAGATTGTATCGTAGAAACCGGTCATACCGATTACACTGCTGCTGTCACCGGTTGTAGCAGTGAAGACGGGACCATACCAGTCGAATCCCTCAGGTATACTGTCAAATAGAGTAGTGTAGATGGTCATGTACTTGTCATTGACAGAATTCTGATGGGTCGCCAGAAGCAGTGCAGGAACATCCAAATCCTGAGACAGGATATACCTGAGATCTGCCGGACCGCCTTCGTTATTGTTTGTTACAATAAAGTATGCGTTGTCACCGGCCAGGTCGAATGATCCGTTGTACAGATCATTCAGTGATACTTCTTCAACTGATACTATCTCTTCGTCAACGGTATCGAGAGATACAACAAGTGCGACCCACTTACCATCGATAAGAGATCCGGAGCCGTTGTCATCGGCGAAAGCTCCGTTGAATTGAACAGTTGAGTTGGCGGTGTAGTCTCCCGTGAACTCGTCGTACTGTGGAGCCCAGATGGTTGCGGCCATACCTATTTCGGGCAGCCATACAGGCAGAGGATAATCTCCGTCGGTGAACTGTCCCTCAAAGGAAGTTGCCTGGCCTATATGAGAGAAGAAGCTGGAAGAGGTATCCGAGAATATCTCGTATGTGTAGATCCCGCCGCTCATATCATCTCTGTAGTTGCTCGTAAGGTTGCAGACAAGCCAATCCTTGTAGATGGGAACTACATTGGTCTGGATAGCTGTACTGTCGGGTACTGAAGAATCGATGGCATTTGCCACATTGAGCATATTAGTAGTATCCGACTGGGCGATTACTTCCAGTATACCATCGCCCTTGCGTTGGACAAGGTACATTAACCACATGAATTCCTGCCCTCGCGATGTGGCATAATCCATGTTCCAGCCACCGGCCTCGTAGAAGGTGAGGTCGTTATAGGCAGCCTTTTCAAACAAGCCGATGTCGTAGTAGAGGCCGAAGTTGCCCAAGGCCGTTCTTGTTATGCCATAACAGAAATACTGACAGGTGGCACCGAGTCCTCTGACGATCCACTGTTCTTCAGCAGGCTTGACTGATGTACGTATCAGCATCCCAAGACCGTTGGCTATGTTGAATTGCCTCAGTTCTCTGGCTATAGCGAGAACCGTGGTGTTGTTTGAGTATGTATGCAGGTTTATGTAGAAAATGTCATGATTGTTGAAATCACCGCTTGCACCGCTTGTATCAACATCAGCGGGGTTCACATAGGACATGACCTTTCTGTCTGTAGGATTGTCCTGGTACACATCGCGTATAGTAGCCATTACGATCCATATAGGCGGATCGTCATCTGTATCCGGTACATCACCAAGGAACCCGGTGACGGTACCATATACATCGACTCCGCTACCTTCGAATTCAGCAGTAAGAGTGTTAAGTTCATCCTGTGTAATCAGGTTGCCCCAGACAATACTGTCCAGAGAACCCGGTCCCGATCCTTCGACTGAACATGTATCCTGTACCAGCCAGTAAGCATGCGCAGTGACGGCACGGCACGTGAACTGATGTTCCTCAATAGCAAGGGGGAACTGCGAAAGATCGGGAACTTTAAGTGTTACCTCGTCCCCGACATTCATGTCAGCATTAGCCACGCCGATTCCCAGTACCGGTAACAGGAGCGCTGTCAGGATGGTTATAAAGCCAGTCCTGAGCGGTCCCGCAAAGATTTTCATATTTGACCTCCTATTTCAGCGGCTGCAAACCGCACGAACAAAACTAAATGCCTCATTCTGTGTTTTTGGTATTCGGGCATTCTTCCTCTATCACCTTTCATTACTGGGGCTCTCATCCGCCAAATGCTCTGGAAGAGATAGGCGAAATCATATCCTCCCAGTTCGTATAACTGATCTCTCCTTCAACTGAGGAGTATATCTGTTCGTAATCTCCAATCCCGCTTCTGTCGGCAAAAACAAAACTCTCGTTCCCGCCTCCATAGTAGTACCAGATCTCATATGGAACCTGGTCTCCCTGCAAGAGTGCTGATTCAATATCATCAGGCGGGCCGTAGATAACGTATACCCTTCCCCGGTCGGTTCTCCAGCTTTCTCTGTAAACACTCGAATATCTGTTGCTTTCCTCGCAGCGTTCCTCGAATTGCAGGCGTTGTTCGGGAGCCCCCTGCCAGTAGGCAGCATAGAAGCTCTTTCTGGCATCCTCATCAAGACTATTGTAGATATCCGCCTCGTTGGGAAGTAGAATAAGTCCGAAATGATTAGGGTAAGGTATTTCATCAAGCTCACCAACGGCTTCACTGATGAGATCAACCTCCGATTCCAGATATCTGCTAACAATGAGGTACTTGTCTGCTTCGAGGGTATCATTCTGTGCTACCATGCTGAATACAATTCTGTGCAAACCCGAATTGCGTACTACACGGAGATCAAGGCTGTCTACCAGTCCAACTGCTCCTGTTCCCTCAGGTATCGTTATGGATACCCAGGGACGGGCGAAAATCGTTTCACCTGAAGACGTCTCGAGACGACCCTGCAGTTGAACTGAATTGCCACCAAGGTTGTAAATCTCAATGTAATAGTATGCCATATGTTCCTCTGGAAGTGTATAGCCTCCATCAGCCGCCGGGAATATAAGAACTTCTCCCTTTCTCAGGGGATTTGTTGATTCCTCCGGCGAAGGAATTATTGCACGGGCAAGTTCTATCTCACTGAGAACTCCTACGGATCCTACTGTCAGATCCCTGGTTACAACTCCCTGTTTCCCGTTTCCTGTGTCCGTAACGGTAACTACGAGACTGTAATTACCCGGAATCACCGGCAGAACGGTACTGTTCACAGCGGACCTTCCCTGAGCCCAGAGGGTTTCGGAGTTCCACTGGTCAGAAGCGGTAGTATCTCCGCTCTCAGAGATCAGCACTATAGTCGTTGTAAACCTTACAATCGAATCCTGATCAGATGAAAACTGGTCAAGGTTCAACTGTTCATAGATCTCCAGCCCCAGAATCTCTGTACCCGTGTAGTTGAACAGGGCAGTGTCTATTCCAAAACGAATATCCCCACTGCTGACAGACGCAAGATCTGAACCGGTCAGAACTGCACAGAACACCAGCATGAAGAGGAGTTTAAAGCCTGTCATGGATAATCAGAACCTCCTCCCAATCAGTTGCGAGTTCGAATGTTCCACAACCGTCATAATCGATGAATAACACTTCTATGGTCGGCGAGAAGTAAGTCCAGACCTGCGTGGGCCTGGTTGCTGTCTCAAGGGGTCTGGAGTCAATAATATCGGGTTCTCCGAGCAGAGCGAAAACCCACCCCTGATCGGTATTGATACCCATAATATTGAGCATTGCGAAGTTTTCCTCGATGTAGTCAAGCCTTGCCAGGTACATTTCCAGGAACTCATTCTGAACAGTGACAGGTGTTGGATCCCTTTCCTGCCAGAATTCCGCCATCACAGCTTTCCTGCTGGATTGTCCTTCCGCATTTTCCAGCTCCCTCAGTTCCGAGGAACGAGCAATGGGTCTTATCAGAGTCCTTGTAAGATCAGGATTCTCTCCCCATACATCCCATGCCTGGAGAAGCTTCAGGTCCGCTCTTGAGGTTGCAGCTACGGAACTATCAGAAACGATAACAGCAAGTATTTCGTACTTACCCGCATCGAGATCACTGATTGCAAGTGATGCCACTCCTGTATACATACCGTCAGAGACTGTCATGTCCATCCAGCCTTCTCTTCTGGTAACGCCGTTTTCGTCCCGAAGGACAAATGCGGCAACAAGAGTGTCCGCTTCTTCAGCTTCCCTCTGCGGAGGATATACATTCCAGGTAACTTCCGTTATGTCAGAAGCTCTCTGATAAGATCCTCCGGATATCTGCAGGTTACCTGATAACCAGGATGTACTGTCCAGGAGGAGAACCTCGATGGTTTCCTCCCATTCAATACTTCTGGCTGACTCCAGGTCTCCAACCATTACCGTAAGCAGGTGAGTTCCAGGCTGTACACCGGAAATTGTTAACTCCTCATTCAGTGGTAATTCACTCCTGTTCACCGATCCGCTGTTCCTTACAGCATAATCACCATCGACAGCAGCGGCAATTTCCCAGAAGGCTTTTCCGCCGCCGCTCTCCATAACGAAGAGAAGATCCTCTTCGGTGAACTGCACTGTGATATGTACAGTACCACCTTCCTGCTCACGGGCAGGTTCAACATTCCAGATAACCTGGAATCCGGTGATAACCGTAAACACCATCGCAAGAAGTGTCATTCATTCCTTCCGACCGGGGCAGGATATTTACCTGCCCCGTATGCTTCCAAGTCAGCTAAAATGCAAACCCCAGGCTGGCTCTGTGAACCATATCAAGCCTGTTCCAGTCCGCATAAGCATAATCAAGTGATATCGTCTTTCCGCCAAGCGGGATATTGAATCCGGCTCCAGCGGTAAGACCCTCTTCGTCTGTGTTTATACGATAGCCGCCTCGCAGGGCGAACATATTGTTATACCAGTACTCGGCGCCGATAGCAAGCTGCTCGACATTGTCGTTCGGATGGATTCCGTCAACTTCAACCGTCAGAAAATGAGGGCCTCTGTTGATGACATCCATAGCCATACCAAGCTTGAAAATCATCGGCATTGAGTAAGATTCGTACGTTTCCATCGAATCGCTTCCGCTGTAATACGTAGTGTATTCTCCACCGGGAGTTAGTTCTCCCCCGAAGTGCTGAATTGTCATACCTATACGCAGGGTTTTGAAGCCCGTATCGTAAAGAGTACCAATATCAACAGCGATTCCACCAGCGGAAATGTCATCCCACTGTTCCCGCACATACTTCACTGTCATTCCAGCGCTGAACCTGTCGGTAAGCATTCTGGAGAAGGTGAGACCTGCAACCATGTCACTGCATGCGAAAGTCTCTCCCGTTCCCTGGGGTTGTTCAACAGTAGTTACATCCATATCACCGGACCGCAGCATTGCGAACTGAGCTGCGAAGGTACCCACCCCATTAAACTCATGGGATACAATAGCTCCGCCGTAGATAATGTCCGCAAACCACTGCATGCCGGTAAACTGCACCTTTGTTCCGGATACCCTTACAAGACATGCAGGGTTCCAGTATGCGGCACTCGGATCGTCAGCTGTGGCGATGAAAGCACCACCCATTGCGGCTCCACGTGCGCCCAGTCCCATTTTCAGGAACTGTGCGCCAGAAGTCCCGACTTTTGCGAAAGAGCTGGCTTCAACAGAAGTCGTAAACAGCAGGAAAATGGCGACCGCTGCTGTCAGGACTATTCCTGTATACTTCATGGTCACTCCTCTCCTACCTGATAATGGCAAACTTGCCGATTATGTAACCTGATTCTGTCTCAACACGATAAATGTAGAGACCGGATGTTATTTCCTGATCATTCCTGCTGACCAGATCCCAGAACTCCGTGCCTTCCTGTCCGCTCCAGCTTCGGTGTTCAAGGGTGATCACATGATCTCCGGCAAGAGTGTAAATGTGAATATTGCACATGGAGGGCAGATTGATGAAGGCGATCCTGTCGAGGTATGTCTGCTCCCATGCTGCCGAACCCCTGTAGGGGTTAGGAACTACTTTAACGTTCTCAGCCCAGTTGGGATCGTTCACTATAACCGGTGTTACTGCAAGGGGAGTCCCCTCTATTGTCTGCTTGTAGTTGGACTTGGTACTTTCTACCAGCGTTTCGGAATCGTAGGAGCAGACAACGTAGTAATACGGGTATCCGTTGGTAACAGTCTCGTCAGTGTATGAGAAAGTTCCAGGATTTAAAGTAGCAATCGGGTCCCCCCAGCCGGATGGATCGAAGGTTGACCTGTAGAGTCTGTATCCGCCCATCGGAACATAGGATTCAGCGTTTGAACTCCACTCAATCTCAACCTTTCCATCACCTGCTGCATAGAAAAGGGCAGGTGCAGGCGGAAGCGAGGGAACTCCCCATCCGCCATCGCGGTAGTAAGCATCAAGCATGTCATCCGAGGACTGACGCAGTCCTGCAAGACCGAGCCCGAGAACCCATCCACCGATTACACGAAGAGTGTCTCCATCCTCGAGGTTGACCGGGCCTGCCGATATCAGGAACCTGTAGTCGAATACAGGGTAATCAAGGATCTTGGGGTTGTCGTAGACAATGGGGAAAGGTCCTGGATTCTCCGGTGAGTAAGCATGAGGTGTGAATTCATTTCCGATCCAGTTGGATAGATACATGGGGCCGCTATCTCTTCCGTTCATATCAGGATTTCTGCCCCACATGTAGTTGTACTTCTCTTCATCGATACCCGGATCACTCTCCCAGTTCCACCAGGAATGGGCAAGAGGAATCGGGTAATCGTACACATCAATAGGCCTTTCGATGGTTCCGTTGGCCTTCACGATGTAGAAATCAAGCAGTCTCCACCCGATGAAACCGTTGCAGGGAGGATCCAGTGTGGGTTCACCACTGTCATCCGCACTTGATCCTGGGCTGTCGCTGTCCCACTGGTAGCTCATGTTTCTTGGTACAACGTAATAAACGGTATCGCCAACTGTCTGTTCCCAGTGGTTCAGCGGCATTCCGTCCCCGAAGGGGATAAGCCCCGCCGTGTTTTCCGGAAGCCAGACAGTATCACTACCGACGGTCTTGAACAGAATGGTGAAGTGATCACTCACACCGTTCCCGTCAACGTCGTTGTCCATTATCTCGTCTTCACCTATGTAGTTGTAGTGGTAATAGATGTTTTCCGGATCGTCCGTGTCAAGTGGATTGTCAGGATTCTGCTGATAGATGTAATTGTCTTGTTCGCTGGCTTTTACGCCATCATCGAACAAGTACTCGAAGGTTGCGTCAACATCGTTGCACCAGATGGCGTGACCATCGTAGTAAACCAGATCGTCGATATGGCATTCAGTAATATCAGCTGATGCAACATCGCAGTCACCTCTGATGGCAAATGTAAAACCTCCGAGAGGCACTCCGGGATTTCCATAATCGCTGAAGTGCATTATCCGGTAATCCGCAGCTATAAAGTCATTATAGCCGGGGGTTCCCCAGTCGTAGTTTTCGGTATAACAGAACATACCGTACGCGTCTGCATTACTAACGGCGTCCCAGTCGTCAAAACCGTAATGGGTTTCCTCAAGGGCTGTCAGTCCGGGATTGAGCTTTTCAGCGGGATAACCGACGCTGGGACGAAGCTCCCAATCGCCGTAATCGCTATGGCTCACCCATGGGGCGACAGAGTCTCCCCATACGGAAACAGGACCGTAACAGGCGCTCCAGAAGTCACCGCTCCAGAGATAGCTGTTGCCCGCTCCGCCAGGCCATTCCATTGAAGGGAAGTTCCCCCACGGATCGCCATACAGGCCTATGTTAAAAAAGGCACTCCAAACATTGCTGAGGTTCATCAGGAGCGTCACCACCGGTGGCCGGGACTGGTCAGTCCCGCCGCCGAACGGTATTGCTGCTTCCCGCACTTCCCTCGCAAGGCCGGTACCTGTCAGTGTAAACACTGCGAGTACCGTGAGTACCAGGAACCCACGAGTGTACCTGGAGTTCCTCATACTCTCTTTCACCTCCAATTCATATTTCGCGGCTTTGGGGGAGTTCCCTCCTGGTTCCCCTCCACAGTTTCCGCGATTTACTATTGTTGATCTTATTTTTCCCATATTCACCAAATATCTAATCAGTTAGAACGAAATCGTATGTCAATGTTGTCCATACACCTACCGGAATACTATTATTCTGGGCAGGTGTCCATCTTGTGTTCCATACCGCCGCAAGGGCTGCCTGATCCAGGGAATTAACTCCGCTGGAGTTGTACAGTCTCACATCGGAGACGGAACCGGTGGAGGATATGTACACCCACAGGGTGACTGATCCTTCCACTCCGGCCTGGGCAGCCATTGCCGGATAACTGGGGGTAGGCTTGTAGGTGCAGTTCGGAAGCACCTCTGCAGGCATGAACCTGGGAGGTCCCATTTCCTCTGTCTGACCTTGACTAAGCTCTTCCCCCTGCTCGATTGTTTCAACCGTTGACAATCCTGTTGTATCGGCATCCAGAGACAACGTTATGTCCTGACTGATTTCCTCTACCATTACATCGGTTTCCTGCTGGATATCTTCCTGTTCCTCCTCGACTTCCTCTTCCTGTTCTTCTACAGTGTCATCGAACGCTATGTCCGTTTCAACTGCTTCCATTTCGGAATCGGAAGTTCGAGTCGACAACCTGCCCATCTCGCCGGCCGGGATAAGCTCGAAGAATAATATCAAGATGGCAAGTCCTATCGCTACTCCCAGTTCGAAGTTGATGGAGGAATGCCCGAAATCCGTTCTTTTCTCAGCCATTATCCCCCCTTCAGTTGTACAGTCCGAGTTCTTCAGCATTGAACTGTATGCTGTAGACCTCCTCGAACCGCATGGAGTTAAAAAGACTAACCATATTTTCCATTGGAACCCTTGAATCTACGTTGAGCACAACAACATCAAGCTTATTGTTCTGCTCACGCCAGAACTTGTTGCTCAATCGACTAAGCTGCTCGGCAACCTGATCAACAGGCATGTCGTAATCGCCTATTCTCGCAACAAGTTCACTGTCATCGTTCCCCGGTTCACTCTGCTTTATCCAGACAGTCACGGTAAGGAACTGTTTTCCCAGCTCACTCATTACCTGTGGATGTGCCTGGGGAAAACGAACCCTCAATCCTCCTTCTTCCTTGAAGAGGGTGGTAGCCATGAAGAATACCAGAAGAAGGAAAACAATATCAGCCATAGTTCCGGTGAAGATAGTACTTCCACATTTCATTCTGCTCTTGAACTTCATCTAGGCGCCACCTCCCAACCGTTGCTGAATAGTGATTCCCGTCCTGCTCACACCGTTCATGCGCAGGACATCGAGGGCATGTACCATGCCCTCGTAATCACAGTCAGGGAAGAACTTGAGGATAACTACAAGCTCGCTTTCTCTTACCGCAGATGCTATATCTCCCTGTCTCACGTCTGAAAGCACCAGGGTATCTCCGAAGGCTACTTCGCCGAAAATACGGGAATCCTCTATCGGAGTATTGGCACCAAGATACGTCCTTATGATCCCGGGACGGATAATGGGCACAAGATTTTCTGCGGCAATAGCAGTTTCCAGGGAATTGAAAGTTCCAGATGGAAGACCTTTTGCTACTTCCAGGTTATTCAAAAGCCTGCCCTCGACTGCGTCCATGGGCTCAGCCCTTTCCGCAGCCAGTGTTCGTATACCATTCTGCAGAGTACTGTCCTGGAGACTTACATCTTCTCCAGCCCTTGCTCTGCACAGCGGACCCTCGAGCGGTGCCTGATCGATCAGTACAACATACTCGTGGGCTCCCCACTGTTTGATGGTCATGACAAGCCTGTTAGTCTCGTCAATTACAACCTCCATTGTCTGTTCATCGGGCTTTTTCGGCAGTCTGTAGGATATGCCCTTCTGAACTTCGAAGGTCGTTGTGACCAGGAAGAATAACAGCAGCAGGAACGCAATGTCGGACATTGAGGCGTCGGGTATATCCCCGCTTGCTCTCGGTCTGTTACGTATCCGCATCCGTGCTCCTTAAAGCTGCTTCAGGTGCTCCATTTCAGCCAGTGTATCCACTAGGAATATGCTGGCTTCTTCCATATCGACCACGAACTTTCCGATCCTGGATATGAAGTAGTTGTGCGACATCTGGATCGG
Organism: Candidatus Aegiribacteria sp.; assembly: GCA_030638185.1. Taxonomy (GTDB): domain Bacteria; phylum Fermentibacterota; class Fermentibacteria; order Fermentibacterales; family JCC-6; genus Aegiribacteria. The sequence goes on along the minus strand of DAOWFD010000328.1, from coordinate 10,249 downwards.
GATTGCGATTACAAGACCGGTTGCGGTAGTTATCAATGCTTCCTGAATACCACCTGCAACAAGACTTGCTTCAACGTTCTTTGCGGCGGCTATCTCACCGAAGGCTCTGATCATACCTGAAACAGTTCCGAGGAAACCCAGCATCGGGGCAATACTCGAAATCGAAGCAAGTACAACTATACCCTTCTCAAGGTATGCCATCTCGATTCCGCCTGAGCTTTCAACCGCCTTCTCAACGGCTTCAAGCCCTTTATCGTGACGCAGGAGGCCAGAGTGCATTATTGCCGCCACCGGACCACTCGTGCGTTCGCACATTTCTTCGGCACCCTTTACGTCTCCCTTGCGGATGAATCCACCCATTTTTTCAAGGAAGGGGCCTACATTGATCTTTACTTTTCTATATGAAATGAACCTCTCGACCGTTACGGCGATACCGATAAGAAGGGCGAGCAGAAGGGGATACATGAAGGGTCCGCCTGCTAAGAAAAGATCCATAGGATCCATGCTGGCGCTCTGTGCCCGTTCCACTTCCTCACCTTCTTGAGCTCCCTGGGCTGTTTCTTCAACAACCGTCTCCTCTACGGTTTCTTCTACCGGTTCGGTCTGCTGTTCCGTTACCTCTGCAGTTTCTTCATCTCCTGCAGGGACTTCGGGATCGGGTTCCCCGGGCTGCGCCCATAAAGCGGCAGAAAGCACGAGGAACAGTAGCAGGAATTTTCGCATCTATTTTCACTCCTTCTTTTCGTTCAACAGCAACTATGTAGCTGTTACTGAACGGAAGAATTCAATCTACCATTCAAAACCCAGACCAAATCTTATCATGCGAGGTCTGCTGAATACATATGGATTGTTGTACTGACCCGTTGGATCGTGGTCAGGCTCGCCGTCGCCATCCTGGTCAGCATCGTACCATCCCGGATCAATGATAGTATTAATATTCTGCCTGTTGAACAGGTTGCTGACCTGGCAGTAGGCATCAAGGATCACGGGACCGAGCCAGAAAGTCTTGTTGACCTTAAGGGTGGTCGTCATGGTCCAGGGGTATCTTTCGCCGTTTATCTCCGGCTGCGCGGTTCCCTGGTTGGCTGCGTTGTAGGGGAATCCGCTTCCATATGTCCAGTAGACAGCAGCACCAAATCCTTCAAGGAAATGAGTGTCACCAATTGTTGGTCCCTCGCCCCGGGGAATGCGGAAATCGAAATCTACGTTTATACGATGTCTCTCATCCCAGTCAAGAGGAGATTCCTTCCTGGGAATAATCCAGTTCGCCCATACGTAGATGTAGTTCTGAGTCGCGCTGGAGCTTTTCCCCATTGCGACTGAGTACGTGTAGTTGATAGTTCCCGACCAGAAGTCGCTGGGACGCCTGACCAGACATAACTCGGCTCCTCTTACGTTTCCATAATCACGGTTGATAAAAAGGTCATAGGCATCGATTGCAGTATAGAAGTTGTTCTGCATGTCAAGAAGGCCTGTGATGTCTTTGTAGTAACCGTTGATACCTAACATTGTGATATCATCGAACATATGCTTTACGCCGATTTCGTAGGCGATCGTTTCCTCAGCTGAGAGATCGGGATTCCCTACTTGTGGGAACGCACCGGAAAGGTCGTAATCAGCCCCGCCGAACATGTCGTTGAATTCAGGGGTTTGGAAGTAGTGAGCGTAGGTGAAGTGTAGTACATCGCGATCAGTTATCGGGTGGGAGAATCCTACTCTGGGACTCAGGTGGTACTTAATAGGAACGCTTATTGGGTTCTTGATATGGCCAGGATCTCCGGACTGCGTTCCGGGAATGATGGGATCGTTGATATCAGCGGGGTATTCGTCGAAGTTCGAATCGAAATAGTCGAAGCGAAGTCCGGCGTTAACGATCATTCCTCTGTATTCCATCTTGTCCTGGATGTAGGCGGAACCGGAATTGGGGAAGACGTGATACCTGTGGGCATAGATGTTTCCGCCCGAGGCCAGGTCGATACGGTAGTCAAATATGTCAAAATATTTGCCTTCAATACCGGCCTTCAGCTGGTGCTGCTGGTTGACCTGGCTTGTTATATCGGTACGGAATGTGGAAATAGTGCTTCTGGTTTCAGCCCATGCACTTCTGTTCCTTCCCGCCCTGTAGAATCCATCGGTATCAAGAATTCTAGTGGGTGTGACATTCTGCCAGTCATCCCAGGTAAAATCCTCGCCGTAGAATTCGGTTGTATAAGTTGTGTCATCAGGGTTGTTGTAGATCCTGTAGACTCTCGCTGACTGGAACTGGTTAAGCTTTATCTCCATGAAGGTAGCATCACTCAGTGTCTGGGTTACGCTTGAACCAAAACTGTAGTTATCCCTGAAGATAGTGGGAACTCCCCAGAGGATGTTCTCGCCACAGTAAACTGTCGAATCCTCAGTGATGTAAGGGACTTCGTACCTGTGCCAGCCCCATGGACCCCAGCCACTATTCCGATCCATAAGGTAGCCTGTAAGATTGATTTTCGTTTTTGGGTTAGGCTTGTAGGTCACCTTCAGGTTACCGGTCCAGGTGGTCTGCCAGTCGTTAAAACCGTAACCGTACCTTCCATCCTTGCCACCGCCGGTCTGAAGATATTCACCGGAGAAGAACATGCGCATGTCCCCCGGAATATCCAGCCCTATTGCAGGTAGAAGGTAAGAGGTGAAGGGTTCGGGACCGCCAATTGTACCTTCAAGGTTCATCCTTGCCTCTGCGAATGGCGATACATCAGTCCGTCTCCATTCGGTAGGTTCTTCTACGCTCGTACCGCCCCATGTCCAGCCGCTTGCCAGACCCAGTTCTTCCCAGTTGTTACCGTTCCAGTGGAGAGAACCGTTGTAATCGCGCCCGCCCTCGCGGGTAACGATGTTGACAACACCGGACTGTGCGTTACCGTATTCGGCACCGAATCCACCCCTGATAATAGAGGTTTCAGCAACACCTGACAACGGAATACTGCTGGTGTAGCCTCGGGTTGTGGGGTCTATCTGGGCGACACCGTCTACTATAAAGGTGACCTCGCCGCTACGGCCGCCTCTGAAGTGAAGTCCGCCGCGGCTCGTAGATCCTGCCTGGCGGTTTATAACATCGGCAATACCCGAAACCGGCATCGTTTTGATTTCGTCACGGCCAACCACCGTAAACGTCTCGGTGGCGTCCATCATGATCATTCCTCTAGAGTCAGTTACCGTAATAGTTGTACTTCCTACAGTAGCGGGATCAAGGGAAAAGTTCATTGGAGAAGTCTGGTCAACTACGACCGCTACTCCATCTGCTGTCTTGTTGCTCATACCAACCATGCTTGCCATGACACTGTACATGCCGGGCTGAAGGTTGATTATGAAATACTCTCCGTTAGCATCCGTCATCGCGCCGTAGGAAGTTCCCACGACCATAACGGTGGCACCGATTAAAGGGCTACCTGAAGTGTCGGTTACCCTTCCGGCAATTTTACCTGTGGTACCTGCCGTTACTGACAGAGCCACGAACAGCACAAGTGCAAAAGACATTATCATTGCTTTTCTTCGCACCGCTGTAGCTCCTTTCTTCTGTCCGCAACCTATGATGCGGATAAAAATCCAATTCAGCCATGAAAAAGTAATTTACGACACCTCCCCCTTTACTTATTCACGCGCTGCGCAAACCATTGCTGTTACGATATTTCTTACAGTTTAGAACCGTTCTGAGAATACACCTCCTCAGTGAATTACATACCATCTAAATAAAGCATAAGACCGGCTTGAAGCCCCGTCAAGCCGGTCTGCGTCAGATTAACCGCCAATTCCCAGCAATCGCGGAATTGTCGGAAGCCAGTCTTCAAGCATGAACTGACATCTTCCGATGAGAAGACTCAGTCGAGCCATAATAGTGTACCCGAAACTGGCTCCGAACGCGACCATCAGTATTGTTATTCCAACGTTCGCAGCCTTTCCCACTACCCCGGTATGGGCTTTTGAGAAGAAGAAGTAAATCAGGCCGCTCACAACCCCCACAACCAGGACCAGGCTGCTGAAAATGCTCCATACGGAGCCAGAGGCTACAGAAAATATGGTTCCCTTTACCTGAGCCATAGCGTTAGTTTGGAAGAAACTGACCATATTGAGCCCGGCTCCGGATCCTATGATCATTCCCAGGGAAAGCCTGGAGAGGCCCGCTATTTTCGGCACCATCCGTGCAAGCATGAACAAGACGAAAATCCCGGGGATTATCCATATCCAATTGAATCCGCCTTCGGAGGGAACCATGCTCTGCCACCAGTTGGGTATAAGGACGTTCTCTATTTGATAGATGACCCAGTAACCGGCACTCATGCCGACAAAGAGATGTTCCGCGAATTTGTAGAAGGGGTTATCGCGGTAGAGGAAGCTGTAAAGACATAGCGTTACCAGGGCTCCAAGCCAGATACCAAGTATTTCCCAGTTCATCTCGCGCCTCCCTTCTTCCTCTGCGAGAAGTAAGCAACATTACCTATTATGATGAACAGTATTATCACAAGGTGGGCTACGGACTGCGGAGCCATTCCCCTTACAGCCTGGCCTCCTTTAATTCCCACAAGGGTTTCGTAGTCGGCAGCTCCCTTGAGTCCGCCGAGCATCCCCACCATCTGGTTTGTCTGAAGATAGGTGTACAACGTCGGCGCACTGACTGCAGTACAGCCGCACCCTATTGGAACTCCGAACCTGTCGCCCGCCATCATGACCCAGGCGATGATTCCGGGATCTCCGGCGGACAATGAAATAATGAGCGAGAAACTCTCCAGAGCGGTTATGTTCCTCAGCATGGGAATCTCCGACCAGGGGACATTGTCCATGTCGGTGGGGAAAACAGCGCTTATGCTGGAGCCGAGACGGACTATCATGATTTGGCCACCGGTCTTGTATCCAAGGTTGCACCAGTCCTCGTACTGTGCTTTCCCGAGACTGTCCGCCATACTTGACATGGCATCCTGTCCCAGGCTTGCTCCCTGCGGCCAAAGAGCCATACCAACGATGTTCACGTTCTTCATAAAAAGATGCAGTACAAGCGCTTCAGCCATGGGCTGGAGCTCAGGCATGGTTGATGGATCGTAATCGAAGCTTACAAGCACATTCGAACCTTCCGGCAGGGCATCAACGTAATCGTAGAGGTCCCTGCTGGGTTCGGCTCCCACGGGATTGGGTAATATGAGGTCGAAGGATATGGGAATGATCACCGCAAGGGCGATAAGTACGAAAATTATCCTTCTGTCCAGCTTACCGAGCTTTTCAATGATATCAGCCATCAGTCAGTACCTCCCAGCCAGCTGCGCTCGACCCCGAAGATCATGCGAAGTGAGGTGGACACAACACCCATAGCAGCACCGATCATCACAGCCCTCTGTCCTGCCGTATTGGGAATTGACATGAGCCAGACTTTGATAAGGGGTATCTTGTCCCAGATCATTGCTCCGATGGGAACCTGACCCAGCATGACCAGGAAAGCCGATGTAAGCAGAAGGGTCGCCCTCCAGTTGGATGCCCTGAAAGCTCTGAACGCAGCGGATGCTACGAAGAAAGCAAGAAGGCTGAACATCGTGGCTCCCATCGGCGCGACCATGTTCATGAAAAGGTAATTGAACGGTCTGCCCTCAGTTACACCGTAAATCAGTCCCAAAACAAGCATGACCAGAAAACCGATTATGGTGACAGGGCTGTATTTCCAGTTCTTCAGCTTCAGCTTGATCTTTCTGAAATGAACGTGCATCAGGTTCATCGCTCCCAGGAAGATAGCACCGGAAGCGACTATCAAGTACCACTCCTGGAGGTTTTCCCCCAGAAACCTGAACGGCTGGTGAGGTACGAAGAAGTTCAGGATCATTATCATACCGGCGGTAAATGTTATCGCCAGCGGTATTATCAGTCTCATTCCAGCCTCCTAATTCACGGTTACGAGTTTGCGGAGGAATTCCGCGACACTCTTGAGTGGAGACCAGTAATCTCCGACAGTGGCAGCGATAACACCGACTACTATCAGTATAATGAAGAACAGCTTCGCCGCATCCTGCCCCTTGAGGCTCCCGAGAAGCTTGGGCTCCCTGGAGAGGTAGGCGCTTGCGGCGAACAGCTCTTCGCCGATTAACGTGTAGTCGCATGCGGCTACGAAGAACGGTATCTGACTGGGCATTGCCGTTCCGGCTATCTGTATGGCACCCACACTTCTGCCTGTTTCTGCCAGAATAAGGCTCTCTGCGTAGAACGTTCCAAGAAGAAATATTGCCGCAGGTTTTTCCCGGACCATTATACCGTCCACTCCTGCTGCGTATCCGAACTGATCATCTGTAAGGTACTGTATATTTTCCTTATTAAATCCATCCGGCCTCCCGGCCTGAATGTATCCCTCCTTGACCACTTCCTGGGAAACGCTCATGACAACACTCCGGCTTGTGGGAACAAGAAGAGAAGCGCCGTATTCGGCTGTTTTCCTCGCGACTCTGCCAAGTATTACTATACTGGCTATGGTCTGGATATCATCCATGTCCGCAATGCCGGGTATATAAAGTACGGCTTTGCCCATTTCGGTTGCCCGTCCTACCGCATCATCAACCGCTTCGAGCCCGGCGATCTCACGAATGTAGAGTTCCTTACCTTTTTTACCGCTTTCGATATAGTAAAAGATAATGGCAGACATCAGGAACAGAATGATCATCATACCGATACGACCCTTGTAGATCCACTGGGCTGAAGATACGGCTGCAGCTCTGTCCGAGCATGCCTCTACGGTACCCCCCAGATAGGAGACTATCCAGTAGCTGTATTCAGTGCCGTTGTCCGCTGATTGATCGTTGTACATGACAATATTCACTGGCAATGTGGCGATAAGCTCTTCTCCTCCGGAGGGATCGCTCCTCATGATCCCGAGTGAATCGGGCAAGGTACCAACGGTCTCCATACCCCATGTCAGGCTTACAGATCCGCCGGCATCCTCCGGCGTATCCGAAGCCTCGATATCAACCGCTCTGAGTACATGCAACTCCTCCGCCGCCTCAGTCACGACGCTTTCAGGCGGGTCTGCGTTATCGGCCAGGGCTGCTCCCGCCGTGAATAAGAGCAGGAAAATCGCATAAGCCGAAAGACTTTTCATATTCCCTCCTTACCTGTGACTAGGAGCCTGTCCGACAATGAAACATTGGCAGACACACTCCTAGAAAGTGCCCCGGGAGATCCCGGGGCACATCCTTCTTTCACAAATCGATTATTCCGTACAATATCTATTCCTCTATGAGTTCCACGTTGGCCCGTGGAACGGTAACGACTTCTCCGTTATCGAATTTTACATCAAGAACCCTTACCTTAGCTTCGGAATCAAGAACCTTCAATTCCGCAGGAAGCGCTTCAACCGTACCGAGTTTCCCAAAGTAGGGAGCCCGGATGCATCGGACGGGAGAGCCTATATCCATGGCGCCTGCAGACTTATCCGAACTCATCTCTTTTTCAGTCCCCTCAAGGGGAATGACAACCTCCGGACGCATGACTCCGGCTCTTATCTGAGTGGCACCGTTCACGCTTGCAAGCAGCCCTTCGCGGGATTTCAGTAAACTGAAAGTCTCGCTGGCCATGGTCATTCTTCCGAAACCTTCCGTCAGAATAAGTGTGATCCCCCTCTTCTCATGTCCTGTTATGGCAACTCCAAGCTCGTATCCGAGGAATTCTTTCAGGTCCTTGTCGTCAAAACCGCCTACTATGATGGCTTTCACTCCGGTTTGAATAGCCCTGTTCAGAGTAGTGTATGATACGAACGAACCGCCAAGCAGTACTTTCCCCCTGCATGACTCATCGATAAGATCCTCTGTAAGCTCATCTGCCGGTCCGTCTGTAAGTACCTTGAGTTCTCCCCTGGTTTCACCGCCAACACCGAAGATACCCTGAACGAACGTCGCGTTCGCTTCAACTACTACACCTTCGTTCTCGAGAACCTCGGTGACGGTCCCCCTGAGATAGGCGTCTATCTCAACAGGAATAGGAGGTTCACGGAGAACGGCCTGGCCGGTTATCTTGTTGTAGCTTTCGAATGTACCCTCTATGGGCGACCTCACTGTATTCTTGAAAAGACCGAAGAATCCCTTTGTCTGCCCGAGAACATGGTTTTCCTCGATACTTTCGCCTTCCTTAACGAAAAGCAGTTCCGGAATATCCCCGGGGGGAAGACCCATCACATTAGCTATATTGAGCATCTTCACATTGCCCGGAAGATGTGTCGTTGCTACAATGGTATCAGCAGTAACGGAATCGCCGGCGACCACGAGTGTCTTTCCTGCAAGCGGCAGCCTTCTTTCCTTGAGTACCACTGTGTGGTCCGCGACTCTGAGACCTGGTGTATATGCAAACGCCATTATTCGCCTCCCTCCAGGTCAATAAATCTGTCAGGATAGATATCCAGAGCCTTTGACCATTCCTGCAGTTTTTCTATCCGCAGGGCATCATCTTCCGGAAGTTTAAAGGGTCTTCCCCTTCCGTCGAAGATAAGGCCGACAACACCGCCTTCAAGCTTACCGATCCATTCGTTGCCGGGACCGTTTCCAACATCGAGATTTTTAACGGGTCTGATAATCGCGTTTACCTTTTCACCCACGCCAAGTGGTTCCACATGTATTTTTCCAGGATCTATCCTTAAATCAATGGAAGAACCATCCTGCTTTGTGATACTGACTTCTGCCAGAACCGCGGCTTTCCTGTTCACTCCCGCGGGCGCTATGCATGTACCCAGGCGGATGAGGCAATCCTTGTCGAACACCTCGGTTGCCGCTTCGGGAAGAACCTCCGAAAGCACGCCAAGCTGAGGCATCATGAAGATGGAATCCACCGCGAGCATTGTAATGCCCTCGGGGAGGAAAGCATCTATTACCATAAGGGCAGCCTGGCTTCGTCTTGGTGCGTGTGAGAGCACTCCTCCTGACCCAATGAGAAGATCCAGAGTCATCATGTTGACCAGTGTTGCGCCGGTCTGGGTCTGCTCGAACGCGTCTCCGATGGTCCTTTCCTGGGCAACCCCCTTTAGACCTGTGGCCAGTTCCTTATGCTGAACGAGGGCGAGGCGAAGAGCTTCCCTGGCTATCGCCTGCTCTACTATGAGTTCCTTGAGCATCTGTGGAATTGTAGTGGGACGTATCATCTTGTTTCTGATTCTGTTCCTGAGGTCGGCCTCGTCCATATGGAATGGGACCCACCGCATAACATTGTCGTAACCGGCACTGACAAATACGTTAGACACACTGTAACTCAAACCCAGGTTTGCAGATACCGTTCTGTTGAATACGGTTTCCTCTCCGCTCCTGAAAACGCTGAATACATCGGTGGTGGCCCCGCCTATATCGACACCCATAACCTCGATGTTCTCGTTCTTCGCGACGGTCTCAATCAGTTTTCCAACAGCTCCTGGTGTGGGCATTATGGGAACCTGTTTCCATTCACCGTCCATATAGTGACCAGCCCATTTCATAAGCCTGGGATAACCGGGAGCCTGGGCCATGACATGCTCCATGAAAAGCTCATGAATAGTATCCCTGGCTGGACCCAGATTCTCTCTCTCGAGAACAGGTCTGAGATTATCCACTATTTTCAGCTCAACCTGTTCACCGAGTTCTTTGCTGACCTCTTCACTGGCGTCCTTGTTGCCGGCATAGATCACCGGGAGCTTGTATCCTACACCGAACCGGGGTTTGGGATCGGCGGCCTTGATTATTTCCGCAAGCTCGACAACATGGTCAATGGTTCCACCGTCAATACCGCCGGAAAGAAGGATCATGTCCGGCCTCAGTCTTCTTATGTCAGCTACCTTCTCGTGAGGAAGCCGTCCATCGTTGGAGGCTACAATATCCATAACGATAGCCCCGGCACCAAGTGCAGCCCGCTGGGCGCTCTCACCCGTCATGGATTTCACAACTCCTGCCACTGTCATCTGCAGACCGCCTCCGGCAGAGGAAGTTGACATGTAAATATCCACTCCATCGGCACTGTCCGGGGAAACCTGTACGCCGTCTTCACCTGATTTCAGGAATTTGCGTTCCTCCAGGTCCTCAATCTCCCCGACAGCATTCAGTACACCTTTTGTCACATCCTCGGCAGGGGCTTCGACCGTTGTCGGGGCCTCCCCCCTTCGGATGAGACGGAATTCGCCATCCTTCTTCTCGATAAGAATAGCTTTCGTGGTGGTACTGCCGCAGTCAGTCGCCATTATTCTGGTGATTTCTTTGCTGGCCACCGCCATCTCCCTCCTTGTTCTTTAATCGCTCTT
>DAOWFD010000218.1 GCA_030638185.1 Candidatus Aegiribacteria sp. | reverse complement strand
GCTTGAATCTGATGTTTCAGCATTGGCTGAGAAATATGGAAATAAGGAAAACAGTAAATTAGATTACCTAATGAATTATTGGTTCATGTGGTGTCTTAAGAGCGACGAAATGAATAATCTGAAATCTCAGATAGCTACCAAGATATGAAGGGTCTTCAAAGTACCTCAGTTCAAGCAGTACAAATACTGATTTAAACAAGCGGCCGCAGTGGAATTGACGTCTGGGTACTGGCTAAGTGAAACGCAATTCACTGAGCCGGAGCGTTGTGCGAAAAAGTCAGAAACATGCAAATGAAGGAAAAAATAAACCGGACAAAGGATTTCTTTGATTACTTCAGGAAATTTAACAAACGCGAAAGAACAGTTTAAAAATCCAGCTCACATACAATCATCTTGGAGTTCAGGTTAAATCCACTATTTCTATAAAACTCCAGGGCAGCAAGGTTTCCTTTGCCTACCAGTAACTTCACAGTATTGATATTCATTTTACGAAGTTCGCTTTTACAGAAATCAATCAATCCTTTTCCAGTAGCCATGTTCCTGTATGGTTTTAACACATATATCCAGTTTATAAAGCCAATACTACTGTCCTTATCAACATCATACATCCATGTCAGGTCTATTCTTCCCACAATCATTTCCTCGTATTCGGCAACCAGCAATTTATAATCCTTAATATCCTCTATTCTTTTTCTAAAGAAATGTACTCTGAACTTTTCCTCGTCAAAATCATCAGGAAAGATGTATCCCTCAGTCTGATAAGAACGTTTTTCAAACTGGACTATTTTATCAAAATGGGTGCTATTGGCTGTATAGTACAATACATTTTGTATCTTTTCTACTTCTGGTTTTTGAGCTTCAACAAAAGATTCATGCTTTTGAGACCATTCATAATGCTTGTTCATACTTCCTCCATGCCTATCCCTACCTAAGCTGAGATATTTGTGGTGGAGTGCGCCATCCTTAAGGCTTTGTATATAATAGTTGTAATTGGATAAATACAAAACTGAACGGAAGAGGAAATTAATGCTCAAAGGCGAAAAGGTTATACTTCGTGCGTTGAAAAGAGAAGATATCGAAAGAATGCACGAGTTCAATCAGGATATAGAAATGCATATTCTGAATGGCACATTGCCCCATGTAATGCCATATGAAAAAGTTGAGAAGAACTACGAGCGAATGGTTGAAAGAAACAGCGAAAAAGAATACTTCGCGATCGAAGCGGATGGGAAATACATCGGCTTCTGCGGGCTGTATCTTGTGTATCCTGGCGTTTACAGGCTTGGGATTGTAATAGGAGATCGGGAATACTGGGAGAAAGGCTATGGCAGGGAAGCAATCAAACTGCTTCTTCATTACGGATTTCATTATTTCGGTGCTCGACGTATTGACCTTGGAACCAATGCAAAGAACGAGAGAGCCATCAGGTGTTTCAAGGCCTGTGGTTTTGTTGAGGAGGGACGACCTCGCAAGGTAATATGGATAGACGGGGATTATGTGGAGCAGGTCAATATGGGTATCATGCGCGAAGAGTGGAATGCTATACAGCAGGAATTAAAATCGAGGAAGTAAATAGCAAAACAACTGCATCAACTAGAAACAGAGGCAGAATTCTTAGCGAGGTTATTTTTGTTCTAGTTATGCAGAGCGTTTTAGGTGTATGCAGTAGTAATCGCATAAGGAAGATGAAAATTTCGGGAAAGAAGAATAAGAACAGTACTGTTCGTTTCCTCCTAATTGGTGTCTTGGGGATTCTAGCAATAGCATTAATCTGCGTCACACTCTACTATGTGCACGAGGTGAAAAGTGCTCGTAATGCTACTGCTGCTCTAGTCGCTGAGGCTCAGGAAAAGTACGGTGTCGAGCTTTCTGTCGCAGATCTCACTACTGAACGAGAAGCCATTCTCCTTTCAGTAGAAGATCCAACCTTCTGGTACCATAAAGGTGTAGATCTTGTGACACCTGGTGCAGGGATGACGACTATTTCTCAAAGTCTCGTAAAACTATTGTATTTTCCAGATGGCTTTCGTCCGGGAATATCAAAGATTCGTCAGACACTCATTGCGCAGTATGCATTTGATGATATGGTTTCAAAGGATGATCAACCTGATGAATTATCATAATGCACAAGACAAATGCAGCGGACGTGGATTACCGCGCCGCCGATTTGTGACGTTCTACGGAGAAACCGAATATGATTAAAACGGAAATGACTGATTATTACGCGAAACGTGCTTCTGAGTATGAGCGCATCTACAAGAAACCGGAGCGTTAAACAAGCTTAAAGCAACTTCAAGCTTTGCTGGCGGAAGCTTTCGATGGACTAGATCTTTTAGAGGTTGCATGTGGAACAGGATTTTGGATCCAGTTTGCTTGCCGGTCTGCCAGATCTATCGTGGCGACTGACTATAATGCTGGTGAGATTCATGGGTTACCTTATCGGAAGTGATGGTTCAATCAATATTGTCAGTAGGATACTGCATCGGGCGATAGACTGTCGTCTTCACTCGCTATTACTATAAAAACACCCGAGGGAACGCATACGGCCAGATCGCCCGGCTTGCTCAGCCAGCTTTGCCTTACGCAATCCTGACCAGGACATGGTGAACGTGATATCCTGGCCATTTCGTTCTCGATGTTGATTTCCATTTCACCGAGGTTTCCCATGACAGTGAATATTGAATCCACTCCCAGTTCGTACCGGAGGATGCTTTCCGCCGTATGGACCTCCAGCCGGCATTCGGATGTTTCTTCCCCTCCTCCGTGAAAGCTCTGCAGAAGAAGGAAAAGAACAACAGGGATGGCGAGATCGTTGATACGGAAAAATGGGTATTTCTTATCCGATTTCATGGACGATATTCAGTACATGATCGCAGGAAGCGCATTTCCCGTTGACCATGCCCTCCGTACTGACGAACCGTCCCGATCTTTTTATGCAGACCGCGCCGCAGGATGGGCAAAGTGTATCGGTTTCATCCATGGATACATTTCCGATGTATACGTGATTGAGTTTTTCGGAAAATACCTCTCTGGCCTTCAGTAATGTCTCGATGAGAGTAGGCTGCTGCCTGAGTTTGTACCTCGGGAAGTACCTGGATATGTGAAGAACGGTATCAGCCCCGCATTCGCCGGAAATCCATTGAGCCATTTCCTTCCATTCCACTGGATTATCGTTCTCTTTAGGAATTATCAGGAATGTGATCTCAAGGTGGCATGATGACCCTGCAAGTGTTTTGATGGTTTGAAGAACAGTGTTCCTGTCTCCACCGCAGTGCCTTTTGTAGAAGTCATCGGTCCATGATTTGAGGTCTACGTTCCAGGCGTCTGTTATTTCCGTTAGCTGCAGGAGAGGATCGAGGTTTATCTCGCCGTTTGAAACCATTACGACAGCTCCCCCCTTTTCCCGAACAAGGGGAGCCGAATCGGCTATATATTCAAACCAGATGGTTGGCTCGGTATATGTAAAAGCAATACCTCTGCTGTCTCTTGCCATAGACATTTCAGCCAGATCTTCAGGTGAAACATATCTTGTCGGAACGTTGCTGTTCTGGGAAATAGACCAGTTCTGACAGAAATCGCATGTGAGATTGCATCCGGCGGGGCCTGTGGAAAGAATACTGGAACCCGGAAGGAAATGGTAAAGGGGTTTCTTCTCTATAGGATCAACTACCAGAGAGACGCATTCTCCGTAGCCGGGAAGATATGGTTTTCCGTCTTTCAGACCTCGTACCCTGCAATGTCCGAGGGCCGATGAATTGGTTTCGAAAGAACAACCCCTGGGACAGAGAAGGCATTTCCATTTCTTCTCATCTTTCCAGAACCATTCAGGATCCCTCATACGCTGCCCCTTCTCCATTGGGTTATCTCTCCGTTCTCATCTTCCGTTATTACAATTATAAGACTGAAAAGAGAATCAGGTATATTTTCCGCGGTGTCAATACCGCCTACTGAAATAGCCGTTGCAAGGGCATCGCAGAAAGCTGCGTTCCCGTTTATCACTGTCACGGAAGCTACTCCCGATTCCGGATAACCTGTCCTGGGATCCAGAATATGGCAAAAGCGAATTCCATCATCAAAGAAGTAACTCTCGTAATCTCCCGAAGTGGCAACCGCCCCGCTTTCAATTTCTATCATTTCCATGATATTGTCGCCCCTGGGATTCCTCACTGCAAGCCTCCAGAGCCTGCCCGTATCAGGATCCCCTCCGCAGCGTATCTCACCGCCTATCTCGACCAGAGCAGCCCTGGCTCCTAAACTTCGCGAATGGCTGTAAATCCTGTCAGCGGTGTAGCCCTTCGCTATGGCTCCGAAATCAAGGAGAGTGCCGCTGCTCAGTAATAGAGTGTCACCGCAAATCCTGACGTTCTCCAGACCTGAAAGGTCAAGCGCGCTGTCTATATCTGCGCTGTCGGGAAGGTGGGGATCGCCCGGAAATCCCCATGTATTCACCAGAACACCCATTGCGGGATCAAAGAGAGAATCGGTAATAGAAGAGATGAATAGTGACTTTTCCAGCAGGTTGAAGAGGTCAGAAGATAGTTCAGGTATCAGAGCATATCCCCTCATATTAAGGTCAGATAGCTCCCCGTTACCAAAAACGCCAAGCTCGTTATCAAGATACCTTGCAAGGGAATCCATAGAAGACAGAATTAAGCCGGCAGTGTCCTTCTCCGCTATTACAATGTATGTGGCGAAGGTGCCGAGCACGGGGGTTCTGTTTTTCATCTCCAGAAACTTATCGCTACCCGCAACGAATACTCGTATCAGTACTGCTGAAGCAAGACTTCCCAGGAGAATGGTTAGAAGATAACCGGAATTGATTTTTTTCCGGACGGATTTCACCTGGGTTCCCGTTCCTCCTCCTCTTTCATGATATCAAGATGGTATCTGCAGTATCGGGATCCCGGTATCGAAGGCCTCCCGCATTCGACACACTTCAGAGTTTCCCCGGCTTTCAGCCTTATATCCTCTGGAGACGCACCAAGTCCGGTAGCCAGCATAATTATGAGAACCACACCGGATATCGGGGCCAGATAGGCCGCCATCCCTGCAAGGTCCCAGGCAAGAGACACTCCTTTGCCTAACAGAAATCCCAGAGTCCAGATAAGTATACTGAAAACAAGGCATATTTTAAGGATCTTCCTGAGTTTTCTCAATTGACTGCTTCCTTCCCTTAGAACAGGTCAATAAAACTGATAAAATGATTTACTCCCAATATAGCGATGCCTGTCTCATCTTCGCCGGTTGCGAGAAGAGCGATTCCCCCTGCTTCAACGATAATATTCAGCCATCCTATCCCCCTGCCTGCTGATATCTGTCCCCATCCGGGAAGAAGCAGTGATTTCCAGGGCTGAGCTGAGGATTCAGTGAATACATCTTCAGTATCAAGGGGCATGATGTCCCCGGAAATACTCCACTGTGGGACAAGAGGTCTTCTCATTTCAGTGGGGAAGCATGCAGTTCCAACTTCGAATTCTCTGAGTTCAGCATTCTGCCAGAAAATGTCATGGCTCAGGATTCCGCTTAATACGCTGTCGATACTTGTTATACTGCATCTTATGCTTATCCAGCTTAGATCACTGATATCAACCACATCAAGGGCAAGATCCGTGATTCCCATCCCGGGGAATCGGTTCATGCAGTCTGTTATCACGGAGAATATACGGTTGACAGTGAAAACAGGTATCTGTGCCTTATACTCGACAAGACCGGAAAACACCACGTAGTTTGGTATAGAGGAATCCGGGTAAACAGCATGGGAGCCCTCCATCATCATACCTGCTCTGGTAGTAAGCTCAAGCAGTGTGTGTCCTGGTTCAGGTGCACCCGAAGTGAGTTTGATCCGGATAATACTGATGAACGGTTCACCTCCTACCAAATCCTGAACAACCGCAAACTCGAAGGGCGTCTGAGACGATGCAAGAGATACAAGCATTAGTATTGCAAGAATGAAACGCATTTATCCGATCCTCATTTCAATTATTGAGAAATACTCTTCTCCAGTTGTTTCCCGCCACTGAATCTATGTCATCGCTGCTCCAGCCTCTTCTATCAAGCAGTTCCAGCATACCCGGCCAGCTGGTGCAGTCCTTTATGCCGACTGGAAGATTCGGGACACCATCGAAATCACTGCCGAAACCTGCATTGCTTATATCCGTTAGTTCAACAAGATGTTCAAGATGGTCGGCAATAGTATCCAGCGAAGCATTTTCACCCAGAAAATAAGGTACGAACGTAATTCCCACTACTCCTCCGGAAGCAGCAATCTCCAGTATATCCTCGTCCGGGAGATTCCTTGGTAAATCGTGAATAGTCCTGCAGTTGCAATGGGTAGCTACTATTCGCAGCCCCAGCGAGAGAAGATCTCTCCTGGACCTGTCGCACAGGTGTGATACATCCAGAACTACTCCAGCGCTATCAAGTTCAACTGCCAGCTGTTTCCCTTTTTCAGTAAGCCCCGTATCAGTCCCTATTCCGCCGCCCAGACTGTTCTGTCCGTTCCATGTGAGAGAAACAACCGAGAGCATCTGAATGATTTCATCCTTTTCAGGAAGATCAACAAGCGGCTGACATCCCTCAATCATCAGGAAAAGTTCTATGGTCGAAAGGTGAACTACATCTCTGTACATGGAGATACCTCGGCTGAAGGCAGCACGAGGTTCCTTTTCCGCTTCCGCACAAATGGCTGTTACGAGATGGGTTACCCCGCCTTTCAAGGCTCTGGGCATATCAAGCTGTGTCCTGGAATTGCCTTCGAGATACTCCTCTGGAGTAGCTGTTTTCATAAGAGTATCGACATGAGCGTCAAAGATCGGATACTTCATTCGGTGTGGTTCTCCTCTGTTGAGGAAGCACTGTCAGGAGAAAAGAATATGTTTGTGAAACCCTGTACGAATGTATCAGCTTTCAGTATCAGGAATAATATCATGATAAGCAATAATACGTACAGTATCAGCCGGCTCTTACCGGATTTTTTCGGGTGTTTTTCCTGCCAGTAATCTATTATCGCCATTAATAGCTATGCCTAATAGGTTTCTCAATACGGAAATGGCAACGGAAAGTAGGGAATCCGGGAAATTCAATGGAATCGGCATAGGATACTACATAAATATCTCCTTCAAAGCCGTTGCCCGAATACAGCTGTGATGCTGAAACAGCCTCGGAACACTCATCCGATCTGCGGTATTCACCCCACTCCTTGAGGAATTCGACTTTTAGAAGGGATATGGATCCCACATCTTCCACCCTGCATAAAATATCCTCCAGTTCGCCACGCACCGTAGCCGGTGTAAGCGAAATCACGCTGACATACTTGATCGTTACACTGACAATCATTACAAGGAGTACTAGAAGGAAAGT
>DAOWFD010000152.1 GCA_030638185.1 Candidatus Aegiribacteria sp. | reverse complement strand
GATCTGTACTGCCGGGCCAAAAACGTCGCCGTTATAAAGCTCGAGGGAAACCAGATCGGTATCCCAGGGATACGCATCCCAGTGGTATGTCCACCATTCGGCGAAGCCACATTCAAAACCTATTCCTGCTGGAATGAAATCAGCAACATTAAACCATGTTCCATAATATGGAACACCTGCAGTGACCCAGGCAGCGGTTCCATCATCGTACTGCAGAAGGTCGTCGGTTCCTGCTCCGCCACCGGCAGTACCTTCAATAAGATAACTGTCTGCTGCAAAAACAAAAGCAGTTACGAGAGCAAGAACAATGAGTACCTTTTTCATTTGTTCCCCTTTCAGTTAATTGGTTACTTCATAAAATACACAATGGAATTATGCTTATGCGGATATATGCTGTCAAGTCCGAAAAAGCAGGTTAATCAGCAGTTTCAAAGTTCGATTTTTCTCATCATATCCCTGTATTTTGCGGCGGTCTCAAAATCAAGCTTCTCCGCAGCTTCCAGCATCTTCCCTTCAAGAAACACCACAGCCTCCTCGAGAGTTCCAGGTATGTCCGTAGTGATTCCTTTGTCCTCTTCGGATGACCTGAAAATATCCGCGATACTGGTAGCGCTGATTATCTCCCTGCGCGACTTACGGATGCTCTCTGGTGTGATATTGTTATCCTTATTGTATT
Organism: Candidatus Aegiribacteria sp.; assembly: GCA_030638185.1. Lineage (GTDB taxonomy): Bacteria > Fermentibacterota > Fermentibacteria > Fermentibacterales > JCC-6 > Aegiribacteria. The sequence continues at coordinate 7,621 of DAOWFD010000152.1, read as the reverse complement.
TCAGCTGAATAGTCCTTCTTCTCAAGGTCTCGCTGATCGCGTACTCCATGGAATCGGTAATCCTGTCAGCGTAGAGAATAACGCGTCCGGCCAGGTTCCTCGCGGCTCTTCCAGCCGTCTGGACCAGACTTGTTCTTGACCTGAGGAATCCTTCCTTGTCAGCGTCCAGAATCGCAACCAGGGAGACTTCAGGCAGATCAAGTCCTTCCCTTAACAGGTTCACTCCGATCAGAACATCAAAATCCGCCAGCCTCAGTTCCCTTAGAATTGAAACCCGCTCAAGGGCGTCAACTTCGCTGTGTATGTACCTGGACTTGATGGAAAGATCCTGAAAGAAGGAAGTCAACTCTTCGGCCATCTTCTTTGTCAGCGTGGTTACAAGCACCCTTCCGCCGGACTCAACAGCTTTCCTTACTTCACCGACAAGATCATCTATCTGAGTGGAAGCAGGTCGAACTACCATATCCGGGTCAACAAGGCCCGTGGGTCTTACAATCTGTTGTATCACCCTGGTAGAACGCTCAAGTTCATATTCAGCGGGAGTCGCTGACATGCATATCTTCTGCCCTGTGATGTTAATGAATTCCTCAAGATAGAGAGGGCGGTTATCCAGAGCTGAAGGAAGACGGAAGCCGTTCTGAACAAGTGTTTCCTTTCTGGACCTGTCACCTTTGTACATTGCTGACAGCTGCGGAATTGTCCTGTGGGACTCATCGATGAAGACGAGCATTTCGCCCTTGGGGAAGTAATCGATAAGACAGGATGGCCGCTCCCCCTCTTTTCTACCGGATATGTGCCTGCTGTAATTCTCGACTCCGCTGCAGTAGCCTGTTTCAGCAAGCAGTTCTATATCGTACCTGGTTCTGGATTCAAGACGTTGAGCCTCAAGAAGCTTGCCTTTGTGTTTGAACTCAGCTAATGTCTCCTCCAGCTCCCTCTCTATTCTGCCTATGGCAAGGTTCAGCTCCCTTTCGGATGTTACGAAGTGCCTGGCGGGGTAAATGTAAATCTCCTTAAGATCTTCGAGTATCTCCCCTGTCAGATGATCGATTCTCCGTATGCTGTCTATCCTGTTCCCGAAGAATTCCACCCTCGCTGCCATGCGTCCGTAGGCAGGCACAACGTCCACAACGTCACCCCGGACTCTGAACCTCCCTCTGGTAAGGGCCACATCGTTCCTGGAATAACGCATTTCAACAAGTTCCATCAGGAACTGACCCGGATCAAGTTCCATTCCTCGGAAGATATTCAGGCTGCTGGAGGCGAAGGTGGAGGGATTTCCAAGGCCATAAATGCAGCTGACGGACGCTACTACAATCACGTCTTTCCTTGAAAGGAGAGATGTGGTAGTGCGAAGTCTCAGCCTGTCCAGTTCCTCGTTGAGGTCGGCATCCTTTTCAATGAATGTGTCAGTGGTAGGGATGTAGGCTTCCGGCTGATAATAATCGTAATAGCTTACGAAATACTCCACTGCGGCACCGGGGAAGAATCCCTTCAACTCGCTGTAAAGCTGGGCAGCAAGGGTTTTGTTATGACTGACGAGCAGAACGGGCTTATCCATTTCCTGGATAACCCCCGCCATTGTGAAGGTCTTGCCCGAACCTGTAACACCAAGAAGTGTCTGCCACTGGTTTCCCTCCCTGAGACCCGCAACAAGTTCTCGCATTGCATTCGGCTGGTCCCCGGATGGCTGAAATTCACTGACGAGGTTAAAAAGCGGCATTTATCCTTTCAGCGCGGAGAGTGCTATCTCGAAAGCGGAAGCGGGACGGGAAATACCCCAGTTGTCAAGAACCAACGGGTGCAATTCTCCTATAACTCCGGAAACTCTGCCATCGATGGTAATTGCGGCACATCTTCCAGGAATGAACCTTGCATCATCTGTATCCGCAAGTGACATCTCAAGTTTCCTGGCGTGGCAGACTGAACCGATGATGGAATGAATATCTCCAAAATCAGCTTTGTTGCCACAGACAAGGCAGGTAAGCAGTACTTCTGTCCGGCAGTAACCTTCTTCGCAGTCGATGAGAACCTCCCCGGTCTCAAATATTCTATGTGGATATGCGGCATGAGCACTGGTACTTTCCACTTCAAGCAGTCCGGGAAGAAGAGTATTCCTGACCACACCGTATTCCGCTGTCATCGGGTTCGCTATGCTCACCGGGCTCTTTGGCGTTCGCGAAAGGTCCATTACCTTCTCCCTGCTTGTCAGGACAGGGCGAAGAATCTCTTCGCAGTCCGTCCCTATAAGAAGAAGTCTGACCGCATCCGCAAGATCTTCTATGGGAGCGCACCTTCCCAGGGTGAACTGCTCCGGAAGAAGAGGTTCAAAGGAAGAAAGACCCAGAGAGATGGCAATATCTTCGATCATGTCAACTGCGTGAATACCGTCCCTCCTGTAGGGCGGCAGGATGCCTGTTATCCCGGTTTCATCGAGCTTTACAGATGCATAATCCATCCGCTGAAGGGCTTTTCGAACGGATTCCGGAGATATGTCCACACCCAGAACACCTCTGACTGAATCCATGGATGTAATCATAAGGTCGCTGAAGATCACCGGAGATACAACAGTCTTTTCCGGATAAGGTTCTGGATAGTTTACTCTTACCGGGATAATCTCCGCACCTCTGTCCTGAAGGTTGCATGCCAGTATGGTGGCCGAAAGCTGAACCGTATCCCAATCGGTGCCGGTAACCTCGCAGAAAAGCCTGGAATCACCTGCGCTGACCCTTCCGGTCGTCTGGCTGTTCAAAACTGGAGGAAACGAAAGTACATTGCCACCTGTATCCTCAAGCAGGGGCCAGAGTTCCGAACCTGCAAGCAGATGGGCGTATGTCCGGCCGGTTTCCGTCTCTTCCGGTATTTCCGACAGCGTCATTTCCTGATCGAAGCCAAGCGGGACAAAGGATGTTTCGGGAGAAGCTGTTCTGTACCTGACAGGAAATTCAATTTCATCCAGGAGGTAAAATCCCGCAGCGGCAGTTTTCCTGTTCCTGCCGAAGGAGGCGGCAAGTTTCTCCTGCACATCGATCAGCGCGTCAAGCTCCCTCTCATCGGGAGCCCACCCGCACGCGGCGAAGGCCGCAACGAAAGGTCTAACCTTCTCAAGCCCGGGATCCACAAAGATATCCATATCCGGTTCGGGTAGTTCTGTCAGATGTTTCTCAGCACCGGAATTCCAGCATCTGAGAGCCCTTGCTACACCCTCGACACACCACAGGTCAGGCCTGTTGGTATCGTTAAGTTCAATCTTGAGTTTATCTCCCTCTGACGCGTCTATTTCACCTTTAACAAGAGAAAGGATGTCTGCCAGTTTATCATCACCGGGATCATCGATGCAGGCAATCGAAAAAAGGTCCTGCCTGCTAACTTCTATCTTAGGCATTTTCATCCACCTTTCCTTTTAGAAGGTGATCCGGCAGAACCCTGATTCCCCTCAGTCTGGACAGATCAGGAGTTATCAGGTCGCGGATATCCTCAATCCCCATGGCGAGCATCGCCATTCTGTCCAGTCCCAGCCCCCATGCGATTACGGGCACATCTATACCAAGGGGCAGGCAGACTTCAGGCCTGAAGAGGCCTGCGCCTCCGCCTTCAACCCATCCCAGAACAGGATGTTTTATATGCATCTCAACCGAAGGTTCTGTGAAGGGGAAATATCCGGGAAGGAACTTGAAATCGGATGCCCCGGCTATCTCTTCAGCAAAAAGCCTGAGAAGACCCAGAAGATGCCTCAGATTGATATATTCACCAAGTACTATACCCTCCACCTGAAAAAAATCCGGAAGGTGTGTGGAATCAACCTGATCGTACCTGAAGCATCTTGCGATGCCGAAATATTTCCCAGGAATCGCAGGATTCGAAGCCAGGGTCCTTGCTGACAGCGCGGTTCCCTGTGACCGGAGAATGGCCTGAAGGGACTGCTTTCGGCTGAAACTGTAACCCCAGCCTCTTCCGCCGGTATTGCCACCGTTCTCATGAACTTCTGCGACCCTCTCCTCCAGTTCACGCTCGGGAGGAGGCACTTTGATACCGTCACTCAGGAAATAGACATCGTGGATATCCCTTGCGGGATGAAACTGGGGCATGAAAAGGGCGTCATTATTCCAGAACTCGTTCTCGGCCAGAGAACCTCTCATTTCAGCAAAGCCAAGGGCCATGAACCGTTTTCTTACCGTATCAAGAAACTGCCTGTAGGGATGCAGCCTTCCGGTGTGTATCTGTGATGGAGGGATATCCAGCTGATACCTTCTGAACTTGGCGTTCCTCCATGAACCGTCAGCCAGAATCTCCGGAGTAATAGCTCCGATAGTGATACTCTCCTTCGCTGCTCTGAGAGCTATGCGCCCCTCTTCAGTGATATCAAGCACCCTGGTTACCAGCACATTAACCGTGAACTCGGCTCTGCTTTTTCCCCTTTTCGGACTCCTGTCGTTAATAATTGAAACTACATCCTCGGGCAGCCGGGTCATCTTCAGTTCACCACCGCCAGAGAGAAGTTCGTAAACAAGATCCCAGATTTTCCGGAATACTGTTTCTTCAGGCTCGCAGGTAAGATGAATGCCATCGGCATCTTTTTTGAGATGGCCGGTTTTCGTGAGTGACCCGAATGCGCTGCCCCAGCGTCCCCTGTCAAAGAGAGTATTCTTCTGAATATCCTGCAGAGACCCGGCGCCTCTGGCTACTTCCCTCAGCATAGCCAGTTCAGGCGTGACACCCGCTTCAAGGTTTCCAATTCCCATAGGTCCAAGCTCTACGAATTCTTCCTCATCCCTTGATATCTCCCGGACAAGTTCTCTGGACAGAAGCCATTCGGCTGCCCTTCTGTACGAACCCTCATCGGGGAGGTCACTTCTTTCGATTATTTCTGCATCCGATGATTCCCCGTTCTCTTCGAGGTAGACAAGCAGTTTCTCCTCAAGTGGATGCAGATCTCTTTCCTCAGTCACTTATTTCCTTTCTACCGGATCTTCCACAGTTCAACATCTTCAATAAGGAACATGCCCTGCTGCGGTCTGGGTACGGCATTGTCACCCTTGAGAACCGCGCCGCATTCAGGACAGATGTATGTATTCTCGGTAAGCTCAGCGTCACATTCGGGACATATCAACTGCAGTTTTTCATCGATGTATGTCATAAGTTCCAGCGCGGAAACATAACCGTTTCCGTTGCTGTCCGCATCACCTCTGGAACCCTGAAGAAGGATCGGAGTAAGAATCCTTTCGCTGACGCTCAGGTCTTCTCTGGCTGCTGTTAAGATCAGGACATTGCTTCCACTGGAGAAATCGTTCACAAAGCCACCGGAATGGCATGCGTCGAAGAAAAGGAAAACCGGTGATACCGCAAGGGAATCCACCAGTGACGCTATCCGATCATCCGATATCTCATCGTCGTACAGGCAGATGTATTCATTGGCCGAATCCGGTTCCTCACTCCCTCCTGAGCCTGGATACGACTGATCACCATGACCACTGTAGAAAACAATGACCTTATCCTCGGGTCCGGCAGATATCAGAAGAGAGGATATCCCGCTTAAGAATTCCTCGGAAGTGGCCATGGCGTCCACCAGGAGTATGACATGATCAGGCTCAACTCCCTGATCTTCGATAAGGAAATTGTACATTTCAACTGCGTCCATGCTGGCCCTGTTCAGAATATCGGCTGAGGAGGGATATCCGCTGATCCCTGCGGATATGGCCCAGATCTCTTCCGACGGTGATGGCTCCGCCAGAGCTGTCCTCTCAATTCTGTTAACTTCCAGCGTGAACGGTGTCTGCCCGCTCCTGTCGTATAGGTAGACAGTTATCCCGTATTCAGCGCTGTCTTCAACGTAAACTTCTACAGCCTCATCACCTGCCGCATCAACATTGCTCAGACATCCCTCTGCAACCAGATCGAAATCAGGGCCGGTGACGAACAGATCAAGATCGACTTCCCTGTCCTCACCGGTGAGTCCGATATCCAGAATAGTCTCCGATTCGGCATGAATTGAGAAAAACTCAGCGGGTGAGTCCCTGCTGATCACACCAATGTATTCCCCTGCAATCGGAAGTGCATCAGCACGGGTTATCCATACGGTTGCGTAACCTGTTGTCTGAACATCCGGGAAGAAGGGATCTATCCATACGGTATCTCCCTCCGAAACGTACAGCAGGAATTCCTCATTTCCCCTTGCGGAAGCGAACGTGACAGCCGACTCACCGGCTCCCCTGAACACTCTTACATCTCCGTCACGGGTTTTCTCGAAGTTCGCGCTTATCCTGAACAGGCCTCCATGAATCGGAGAGAAACCGACAGGCAGGTTACGTCCGGAACCTATATTCACTACCTCTTTGACAGGTATAAGGTTTGAAAGCGGACCCGGCTCACGAGTGTGCATTTCGTAGGAAACGGTTTCATTCTCTCCCGGATCGAAAAGAATCACGTCCGCAATGACATCATCCCCGGTCGGCAAAAGCAAAAGCGTCTCAATCGAAGAGTATGACTGGGATCCCATCAGGTATTCACCGGATGTGTCCCGAATGATGAGATCGATATCCGCTCCCGAAGAGAGTATTGTAAGATCGAGGAAGAAGCTGGATTCGTGGTCAGGTATGAGGTATCGATGAATCTCATCCAGAGTAATCGATTCTGTCAGGCCTGAGGGATCGAATTCGGGAAACTGCCCGGAAGGTTCAACCGAAAACTTATACTCCCCTGACCCGCTTTTTCCGTATCTGATGACAACGGCTGTCACTACTTCTCCGGGAAGAACCGAAACGGTAACGGTTTCAAATCCTTCAAGTGACATACTGCTGCCCCAGAGGCTCATATTCGTACCGTATACTTCAAGATCCAGATCGGTTCCTCCGGTACCCTCGAGTCTGAATGTCCAGCGGCCCCGTTCAGCGGGGCTGAAAGTATACGTTTCCGCCATCATATTCCTGCCAAGAACACTCTCAATATCATCACCCGGGGACAACTCCGAGGGAGAAACCTCCTCAACATCGATCTCAGCGGATAAAGAGGAGTATCCATCAACACAAACCAGTTGAACGTAGAACCAGTAATCGGCGAAAGCTGAGAGTATCATATCACTGCCGGATTCCGACTGGCACAGAATATCACCATTCTCATCGAAGGCCGTCAGTTTTATACCGTCAGGCGCAGATAATCTCAGGCAAACGTAATCATCTTCCAGAACACGTACCCATCCCTCCCCCGAGGAAACATCAACGGTCGCCTGCTGACCTGCGGAGATCGTCTCGATTTCAGCGGAATTGGGAAGCACAACAGACAGGAATACTGATGAAAGAAGAATTGACAGCATGAAAACCTCCATCACTCAAGTTACATTACAGCGGTTGAATAAATCTATTCTAACAGGATAATATGCAATTCGAGGGCTCCGGCGGACAGGTGTGTACCGGTATATCGTTCTATGATTTAATCAATCAATCATGGAATTACAGGACAGGATACATACGGTATTCTGATTTTGGACAGGAGAGGCAGGACGTTCTTCCGGGTATTATTACAGACGGTGGAAAACCCATTTTCCTGTAGTTAGTATACAGGTTTGTTACATTGACAAATAGTATTATAGAGATTAACTTAATTAATGGCCGATTGGCCAGCCCTG
>DAOWFD010000235.1 GCA_030638185.1 Candidatus Aegiribacteria sp. | reverse complement strand
AATAATAGGTGTAGGCAATACTCTCGCAGGAGATGATGGTGCCGGAAATACCGTTGTGAGCAGGCTTAAGGAGAAGTATCCTGACAGGACGGATATCTATCTGTACAATCTCGAGACCGATCCTCTGGAGCTGTGGGATATACTTCCTTCCGCAAAAAGGTTTATCTTCGTGGATGCCGTTGCCGGGAAACCTGCCGGCAGACTGGTCGCTGTTTCGAAGAGAGGAATGAGAAGAGCCTGGGCACCTTCTCTTCACAATATGGATCTGCCCACAGTTATAAAGCAGCTGTGCCGCCTCCGGTATGATGATGAACCAGAATGGAATATCTGGGGGGTTACTATCGACATTCCCGATCATTTACAGGAAGGTCTGTCTGCGGAAGTATCCGAAGCTGTAGAGAATCTTGTTGAGATATTATCAGGAAGAATTGAATCAGAAGACTACAGCGTAGAAGCACCGATTATCTTTGAACAGTTTGAGAATACCTGATAGGAAAGGACTGCATAATGGATCGTGATGATATTTTTTTTGCGCCTGTGGATTTTCTCAAAGAGAAGAATTTCGTTGATGCCTGCAGTTCACGTACCACGGAAGAACAGGAAGTCATTATCGACCAGGGGTCCATCAGTAATGACCTTTATGTGATCAAGAGCGGTCGTTTCGTAGTGAGTGATTCAAAGGGTGAAGAATTCGTTCTTGCCGCACTTGCCGAAGGCGATGTGTTCGGTGAAATGGCCTTTTTCAGAAGCGGAATAAGATCGGCCACCGTAACCTGTGTTACCCCCGGTGAGATTCTTTTTATAAGCAGGGAATCCTTAAGAGAACTGCACGAGAAGCATCCCGATCTAGCGATACGGATTGTGTGTACTCTGGCGGGAATGCTTTCAGACAGGCTAAAGCATGCTGATTCGACGCTCAGCCTTTTATCGGATGACAGCGAGCTGAGAGAGCGTTACGAAATACGAAGGCTTATTAAGGAACTGAAGGTATCTGTTCACAAGCTTCGCAACAACAAACCATCAGGTGAATGATTCTTGTTACTGAGTTCCACAGCATGGATCGAAATGGATAAGAAAACCTCCAGCCGTTTCAACAGCGTGGGTATTGATCCTCTCACTGGGTTGCATGACAGATCCTTTCTTGAAAACGCAAATGAGAAGTATCTCAGCAAGGATAAACCCTGGTCGCTTCTAATGCTTGACGTTGATCACTTCAAACTGATAAACGATATCTACGGACACCTGACCGGGGACAAGGTTCTCAGGCAGACAGCCCTTACGATACAGGTAAATCTGAAGGAATCAGATACCGCTGTAAGATTTGGCGGGGATGAATTCATTGTGATCCTTCCAGATACCGATGAAGAGGGAGCGCTTAACCTGGCTCAGAGGCTGATTTACGAGATCAAGTGTGTTACATTCACTTCAGGGCTTCATTTGAGTCTTTCCATAGGTGTAAGCCAGAGCAGAATTACCGATAGATCAATTATGGATCTTGTCTCTCGCGCGGACAAGGCTCTGTATAAAGCTAAAGAGACCGGCAGGGGAAGATTCTTCTTCTTTACAGAGGACCTTACCGAAACCAATGCTCCTGATATCAGCTTTTCACATCTTGTAGGACGGAGACCGGAGCTGCAAAAACTAAGACAGCTCCTTGAAGAATCCGTGACCGATTCAAGCAGATTTGCAATTGTTTCAGGTGAGGCTGGTGTGGGAAAGACAAGACTTGTTAATGAATTGCTGAATTACTGTGATTTCATTAAATCTGTTGTCGTAAGAAATTCGGTGATGGAGTATACACAGTCACAGCCATTCTCCCTTCTGATCGAACCGGTCAGGGAAGTGCTATCCAACCTCACCGACAGCGAACTTAATGCGGTACGTACGGCAGTTGAGCCTGTTCATCCTGCCACGCTTGATCTTTTTCCTGATCTGCAGGCTTCCGTTATGGATGAAACCATCTACTTCCGCGAAGAGAGGCTCAGGTTCAGGATATTCAGGGATATTTCAGTTCTTCTAGCAGCTGTATCTTCGATACATCCGATTACCATTATCCTGGATAACCTTCAGTGGGTCACCAAGCCGGATCTTGCCATACTGTCATTCGTGGCGAGGAATACTCCCGATGCGAACATTCTTTACCTGTGTATTCTGAGAAAAGACGAATTATCCGATGAGATGTTCAAGAAACTCTCTTCAATCAGTACATCACTGCCCCTTCTAAGCCTTGAGATTGGCAAGATGACCGTTGAAGAAACGCGGAACATGATACTGTTTTCCCTGAAGGACCCCAATGTACCCTCCGAAGTCCAGGAATTCCTGATATCCCAGTCCGGCGGGAACCCGCTGTTTCTCAGGGAACTTATTACGTCATGTGTAGATTCTGGATACATTACATGCGATAAATCAGGTGATAAGATCTACAACCTTCCTGACGATCTGGAAGTGCCTGACAGTATTGGACAGATAATTACATTGAAGCTTTCCGCGATAAGCAGGGAAGCCGTTGAACTGCTGAAAATTGTTTCTCTCTCTCCGGATCAGTTCACACTTTCGCTGCTTGAGGGTATGACCGGTCGCGATAAGGTTGAACTTGCGCGAAGACTGGATGAATGTATAAAAGACGGGCTGATTGAGGAGTTCAGCGATGGAAGAAGCGGTATCAGTTTTAGATTTACTCATGGTGCTGTAAGGGATTACCTCTCTGCCGACCTTCCTGATTCACTGAAGCTTACCTACCACCAGAGAATGGCAGCCTATTTTGAGGGGTTCTTCGAGAAGGGCAGGAAGGAACTCCTTATTGCTGTTGCATACCATTACTCCCACAGCCAGGATGATGACCATGCCGCGCGTTATGCCCTGCTTGCCGCAAACCAGGCCTTCAACAGGGGAGCCAACAGGGATGCAATCCACTGGTATACCATCTTCCTTGACAGGATTCCCGCCGATTCAGAGTATGCCAGGATGTTCACGATCCATATCAACCTGGGTTCACTTTATTCGATTACAGGTGAAGTTGATAAGGCGGACAGTTACCTTAAACTGGCGCTGAAACTTGCTTCAAACCCCAGGGAACTTGCTGCTGTTCATTTAAGGCTTGGGAGGAATAATCTTAACAGTAGCCTGTACCCAGAAACCCTTGAGAATTACGACAAGGCAGTAAAGATGTGCATGGAGGGTGATTCAGCAGATCCCATCGTTTTCCAGATACTTATTGAGACACTTATAGAAACATCCTTTGTACACAGGCTTCAGGGAAACTACGATGAAGCTTCTAAATGCCTTGACAGGGTTGAAAAAGCTCTGGAAGAAGTTGATACTGAAATACCTGAAGATGTCTTAGCCATGTATTATACCAGAAAAGCTGATGTCATCTCGGAGCTGGATTCCGAGGATGAGGCTCTTGAACTCTATGAGAGAGCTCTGGAGATATATAAAAGAATCGATGACATGACCGGCCAGGCTACAGTGCTGAATAACATGCATGCCTTCTATTCCCACCAGGGTGATTACGCTACCAGCCTCAGCACCATGGAGGAGGTCATCCGAATGAACATAAAGCTGGACGACAAGCTTGGGCTCGCTACCGGGTACTACAATATCGCTGAGTATTACCAGGAGATAAACATGCTTGACCTTGCCAGGGAGTATTACGACAAATACATGGAGTTGAACGATATCATTAAGAATGAACTCGGTCTAGGATACGGCAGATACGGTCTTGGAAAGCTTCACTGGCTTAAGGGAGAACTGGAAAAATCAAGGTTCTACTTTGAGGATGCTTTAGAGATATTCGAGAAGTTGCGGTTCAACCAGATGAAAGCATCCTGTGATCTCATGATAGCTCAGATCTACGTGCAGATGGATAAATTCGATGAGGCGAAAGAGATACTGGATTCCATCGATGATGATGCAATGAATCCAACGGTCAACCTCAGTACACTTTACATGAAGGGTCTTGTACAGCTTCACTATCCGGATTCGGACAGGGAATCACATGAACGTGCAGCGGAATTGTTAAGAAAAGTTATTGACTCCTCAAAGGATCATTCGGAAGTTGATACCGCAATGTACTATTCAGCGCTGGAGTCAGCCCTGCGAAGCCTGGGGAGAGATGAAGATATGATAGCAGTACTAAGAGAGGGTTCCGAGAAACTGGCGGGAAAACTTCAGCGCATTAGATCTTATTCCATTAGGAACAGCATTATGACCAGACGTGAGATTGCCGAGTTCATCGACCTCTGCCGCAGTAACGACCTGCCATTTCCTCCCGATGGATTTTCTTT
>DAOWFD010000107.1 GCA_030638185.1 Candidatus Aegiribacteria sp. | reverse complement strand
TAGCTTAAGAAGGGCGGGAGGGAGGGTTTCATTATCATGTTCAACGTAGCACATCTTGCAGTTGAGTGTACATGCAGTATTGAGTTCCAGTTTGATCGAGTAGAGGTGAGCCCCCAGCAGCGATCTTGACAGTCTGGCAAAAAGCCGGTCCCATGGGTTCTTTCCCTCCAGGCTTGAAAATACTTTCAGAACTCTATGCTGAAATCCTGTCATAATCCGGTTCTTCAGACGCGGGAACCTGTCAATAATGCGTGAACTGGATATTTCTCTTCCGTAATTCATGATATTAGCTCCTGTTGGGAGTCTGTCCCGTTATCTCTTCTACGGACAGGACCAGTAGGTCCTGCCATAGCAGAACGCTTTCATTTATAAAGAGTATCTGGTAGAGCGTATCCGAAGAGGAATTAAAAAGCTGGAGACGACTGCAGCCCTCAGTGGTTATACTGGAAATCTTTGCAAGCTCAAGCACATGTTCAGGATCCCCCGGCATGATAATCCTGTGATTGGTCAGGAGAATCTGGCCCCGTCCAATTTCTTCCATTGAGCCTTCCGGATACTGTATGGAAACAGCAACATCAGAGCCGAGGGCTAGAATTCTCTCGGAAGGGATCTCCGGCTTGAAAGAGATATCCTTCTCACCTCGAAAGACTCTGCCGTCAAGGTCTTTTCGAGTAATTCTGATCTGCCTGTACGCTTCAGCCAGAGGCAATACGACAGTTTCATTACCCCTTTTGAAATGAAGCCTGAAGAATCCGTCAAGGGTGAAAAGGGTTCCGCAGGAGCCGCATTCAAAAGATGATTCAGCAGCATCCATCAAAGGCAGGAATGCACTGCATTCCGGGCATCGATAAAGCACTTTCCCAATCCCTGCGCATGATGATCCGTCTTTCTTTTCTGGTTCTGAATCGTGCGGTTCAATGCATTCTACAATTCTTGCTGACAGGCTCCCTGAAGTATCATCCACGAGGGGTTTGAAAGCGGGTAATACGGTGACCCGGATTTTACCGGAAGAGGGTTTTCTGCGCCAACGGGGCCAGACAGCATAATTGCCTTCTATGCGAAGAGGCAGGATCGGCACATCCGGGAACTTGAGGAACAGTCTCGGACACTCCTCCTTTAGGTTTCCCATTTCCCCTGTCCAGGATCGCTCCCCTTCGGGGAAGATTACAACGATTCCACATTCCCGGATCTCCTTCGAGATCCTTCTCATGCATTCGATGTCTTTTCTGTAGCGCATCCTTTTTATACACCCCAAATGATTGAAAAACAGCGAGGACAGCGGATTACGGAATAACCGGGCAGTTGTAACGAAACTGATATTCCTTCTCACTGCGTATGAGATAAATATAGGATCAAGATAACTCCTGTGGGATGCTACTATAAAGAGTGGACCTTCCTTAGGAATCCTGTTTCGATAGTTGATCTGGACATGAAAGAAGATTCTGGTGATCAACAGCAGGAGAACCCGAAGCAGCGTCTGAAGCCTGGGAATGATGACTCCGGTTCTTCCGATGTAACCGGCCGCACAGTCTCCGAAACCCTCTATCAGTTTCTGGTCTTCCCGTTTTGAGTAGAGTATCACAGCCGCTGTGAACAGTGGAAGAACAATGAGAAGCATACTTCCCGAACCCATGAGCAGTGCTGAGAAGAAGAGTGAGAGAGTAAAAAACAGGTAAATGGGATGCCTCCAGAGACGGTAGAGACCGCAGTGTGCCAGCCGCTTGGAGGGAAGAACGGAGACGGGCCATTCACCGGCTTGACGCCGGTATTGAGCTACTGCCATAAGTAGTATTGAGAAGGAGCCAAGGAATAGTGTCCAGGAACAGAAAGTAACCGCATCACATGGATGAAAACCCAGTCCAAAACACCGATCCAGAAGAATTGAAGACAGCATTATCGAGGAAGGAAGGATGATCCAGAAAATCACCACGAACAGGAAGACTACAATAATCCTTCGCCAGCGATTACAACCCACATCATTCCTCTCGAATTCAACGGCTGATATGAAAAAGAATAACCTGATAATGAAGATAATCACTCCTTGAGTATTCTGAAACACTCACCAAGGAGTCGGACACCGTGCTCTACAGAGGAGAGCATTTTCATCCAACTCTTGGTGCAATTTCGAGGTCGCAGGTCCTCTTGAGTGGATAGCTTCGAGCTTATCAGCGATTCGGCTTCAGGAGAGAGGTGTGTCCTGATGCGGGGTTTCCGATGGATATCCGCCTTCCTGGTGGACCTGTTTGCACAGATGATGATAGATGATAATAACTATACTGAAGCAGTTATCCTTTAAATCATGATCAGAAAGGAGACCATGCTGATGAGGAATGCAACATCAATAACGAGTCGGTGGAGTAGCTGTACTTCGTATGGATTTCTTTTGCAGATGTTTGTTCTTATTACAGCGACATCGCTGGCTGCTGCGGGTTCAGGGAGCCTGGTGGTGAGTCTTTATCCCGGAGAGTATGAAATAGTCCAGGGTCTCAACGGTCAGAGAATTGAGATGGAAGATTTCAGCCAGCTGATGAACCCCGGAAAGCCCCTGCTTCCATTGAAAAGATTCCAGATTCTGCTTCCTCCGGGTGCCAGAGCAGTCTCCGTAGATGTAATTAGTTCCAGCGCCAGTGAGTTACCCATGTATTACGATATTCAGCCATTCGATGGAGTTCTCCCTCTTCTCAACTCACCGTATCTGGAAGAAGAGCTGGCCAGGCTTGATGAGGAGTGGCAGGCGAACCACGAAGCTGTCTACCTCAGTGACGATCAATATCCACACAAAATTGCATGGCTTTCCGGAGCGGGTACTCTTCGCAAGTACTCTTACGTATCGATAGCTTTCTGCCCGATCACCTATCATCCGATTTCCCGGCGGCTTATTTACCGAGACCGTGTTGATGTAATCATCAACTACACGCTGCCTGTCGTTGGAAGTTCTGAAGCAGAACACATCGAGCAACTGCTTGCAGACTGTGTTGCCGATGAAAGAGCTCAGGAACTATTCCTAAACTACTGGGAATTAGCCGGTCAATACATGTCCAGTGAGATTGAAGTATCGCTAGATGATCTGTACGATTACGTTATCATAACCACCGGCGACCTGCTTGGCTCTATTACATCATCCACCTTTCCTGCCTGGAAGGCGGCACTCGGATACAGTCTGAAAACCGTTCTTATAACCGACCCTTTGATCGCTGATCAGCCGGGTTCTGATCTGGAGGAACAGATAAGGAACTTCCTCAGGGAGTACTACGGGATATGGGGAATTGAGTATGTCCTTTTTGTGGGTGACTACGCCACAGTCCCGATGCGTATATGCTATCCCGATTCCTCTTTCCACGTATACAATCCATCCAATCCCAATCTTTTTGCTCCCGGTACGCCCACCGACCAATACTTCGCGGACTTATCTTACCCTGATCTGTTGTCCTGGGATCTGGACGGAGATGGTTATCTCGGCGAGTACAACCAGGATCTTCCCGACTTTCTTCCGGAGGTTTATGTGGGACGGATTCCGGTCGGTCTGGGAATGGGATGACGGCGATGGTGTTCCCGAATCGTCTAATGGTGAGTTTTATAACCTCTCGCTGCTTAACACTGCTACTTCAACTACTCTGGATGATGATTATCCGTCTGTTGTATTTGCAATCTCGTGCAATGTGGGCTACCCCGAACCAAACGCATGGGGGAACCTGGGCATTGACCTTGCAACTAAACCGGGCTGTGGCTCAGCTGCAGGCATGGTGAGTGCTTCAAGACCATCAGCTATCTCCTCTGACTGGAAGAATAATCCCGGCGGAGCGGAGCAGATCTGTTTCGATTTCAACCGTTACCTTGTCAGCGAGGGTGATCATGTGGGAGTTGCCGTGTATGACGGCAAGTACGATGCTACAACCGTTTACGGCTGGGCACATATCTATGAGTACGCGAATTTGTACAACATCAACCTTTATGGTGATCCATCTCTGGAGGTCGCAGGTTACCCGACTGGTATTGAGGGGGAGCAGACAGATCCTGGAATGATGACTCCATCTCTTCTCCCTGCCTGTCCCAACCCGTTCACATCATTGACTGCACTGCATCTTACGCTGCCTACCTCCGGAATGGTTCTTGCTGTGGTGTACGATATCAGCGGCAGACAGGTTGCATCGCTTATGGAGGAAATGTGTCCCGCCGGAGAGCTGCTGCTCACCTGGGATGGCAGAGACAATGCCGGAGAATTACTTGGTAACGGTATCTATTTTGCCGTTATCACAGTAGGTGATCATCAGGTTCTTCAGAGAATGGTGCAGCTGAAGTGATCATTCATCCTGGTATCTCTCCGAGCTTCCATCGGATGAAGCATCCAGATGCACGGTATTTTTCTTTGATGATCACTGGTATGTGCTGATCATTGGGTTCTATTACGACAGTTATTACCTCTGCGAATACGACTATCTCGAAGGAACTCTCCTATTTGTAGACAATATTTCAGTTCCCTATTCAGGTACTTCCCTTGATATTATGCATAGTGAAACAAGACAAACCTTCTTCGCGTTCTATTATGTTAATGGGGAACATCGTGTATGTGAATTCGACCTTAGTATCTACACTTCCCTGGAAAGAAGTACGTGGGGCCGCATCAAAGCTGTAAACATGTTCTGATATTGAATTGGTTGAACTGCAATAGACAAGGAATAAGTTTCCGGAACTGTGATTCTAATATTCGCATTTTCAACCGTCCTTTCTCTCTATACAAAAACTGGTGTAATATTCGGGCAAGTTCTCCGCAGCCGATCATGCGGCACACTTCATGAAAAGGAACACATCCAAACGAAGTATCACATCAGAAAAGCTCAAAGGCAAACCGAAATGGATAAATGCCAGGAAATATAGAAAGGCGGGGAATGAGCCCCCGCCTTCAACTGATGTACTAATTCTAGAAACTTGCCTTGATCGCACCCCAAGTTTCATTCTGGAATGATGTCTCGGTGATTTCGAGCTCGGAGATGTAGCATTGTCCACCAGAATAGAAAGACCAGAAATAGGTGTCCCTCGTGTCGGCGTAGGTCAGTCCGAACGACGTATCGCAACTGGGAAGTGTAGCCGAGCCAAGCAGGCTCATCGAGCTTCCATCGAACTCGTAGAACCAGATATAGTGATCAGCGGCGCCGTTTTCGTAGGCGGTTACGGCGATTCCCAGGCCTCCGGTAATCGGGTATGTAGTCAGGCCGCTGAGCTGAGTGGTTATGCCCGGCAGGTTCCATGCCTGAACGCCAGTGCCGTCGGGGTTCATCCTGAGACAGGCGCCGTATGTTGCGTATATTGGACCGTAGGCTTCCCAGATGTATGTGCCGTCGCAGTCCATGCCTCTGCCATCATTACTATAAGGGTTGGTGTAAAAATCCGTGAAGGATAGTCCCCACCAGATCGTACCAAAACCGAAGTCGTTGCAGTGAGGCTGTGCCCCGCCGGGATCGTAGTTGGCCACGCCGAAAGGATTGGGGGTGGTCCATGGCAGCACGTAGCTGTTAATCAGGGATCAGTCGTTGATGTTGGCTACCCAGAGCTTATCGTTTATGTTGTCCATGAACAAGATTGAACTAGATAATGATGGGCAATCAAGACCGAGTATTATGCTGGAGTAAGGGCACTGGAACGTGTTGACGACAGTAATGGTGTATGCATCAGTTGCGGGTTGCCCGGGTGCAGGATTCATCGTTGTGCCACAATCCATGGGATCCACTGCAAAAGCGAATACAGTAATGAAGATAAGCACAAAAATACAATATTTCATTCTATCTCCCTTCAATCAACTAAGAGTAATAATAAATTATTGAATACTGTCTGGGTTGTCAATGATTCATGATAGGAAGGTCATCTCTGTCTGATCAGTTTATCATCACATTGACTGGGATGTGTTTCAAGCAGTATCATAGATTTCAGGTGAAGAGATTGAGGAAAAGGGAACTTAAAAGTTATATCGGGAGCTGATTCTGATAGATTCTGATATGGCGAGAAATCATGTTTCCTAGTGATTGGTTCACCATTTAAGAAGTAAGGAAATATGTTTGAAAAATTTTGCTGTTATATCCGGACCTTTACCTGAAGCAGTGCCCTCATGCTGATTCCAGCACTTGCTTCTATCCTTCCGGCATTTCTGTGGATGATTTACTTCTACAGAAGTGACAAATATGCACCTGAGCCAAAAAAGCTTGTGGCAAGAACTTTTCTTGTGGGAGCGATTGTGGGGGCCGCTATGGTCTTTTCACTGAAAGAGCTTCCATTCTATGTAAGCTTTCTTACACTGGCCGTTTTCATAGCTCCTGTTACCGAGGAGACCGCTAAATTTCTCTGTGTGCGGTGGACCGTATACAATCGCAGTGAATTCGATGAACCTGTTGATGGTATGGTCTATGCAACAGCTGCTGCATTGGGATTCGCATCGGTTGAGAATGTCATATACGTTCTTAACAGCTGGGCTTCCGGTGGAGCAGAAATAGGGGTACTGGTTCTTACCGGAAGATCTGTGCTGAGTGTTCCGGCTCATGCGCTGTTCTCAAGTCTATGGGGACTGGCTCTGGGATGGCATAAGAAAAAGAAAACCCTTAAATCATCATTGCTGGTTGTGTTGGGATTGTTGGTCGGCATGGTACTCCACGGACTTTTCAATTATCTGACAAGCGCGAACCTTTTTGGGGGGCTGCTTTTCCTCTTCCTGATGGCCATTGCATGGCGCGGTGTATTTCTCCTTACTAGGAGAGCATTGAAGCCGAATATTGCAACGGATGTAAAAAGTACTGAATAAAGAAGGAACCTGAAAAAGAGATTTTTCTCCCCGAATCAGGGCACCGTTTGGGTTTGTCCCTTTTCGAGGAGCTTCCCTATATATTCAACAGTGGTATCGGTGAAATAGTCCCTTATCAGTTGCGAAGCATCTTTCCCGATTGAGCTGAAAAGGCATACCGGAAGGGTGCATCCATTTCCCATATAGGGGCATATGATGGTTTCGAAGGTTCCTTCAAGAGCTATCCAGATGTCCATCAGCCTGATATCGGAGGCATTGACTCCCAGGGTAAACCCTCCGCCGCGGCCTCTCCTGGATTTCACCAAACCTGCCTTTGTGAGTTTCTGCATTACTTTCGAGAGATGGGCTGCTGAACCCGGCTTGATAAGGAGATCGTTCAGCTTCACCGCTTCAGATCCACTGACTGCCAGCTTTGCCATGGCATGTACTGCAAGAGAAACCGATTCCGGAATGGACACTGGTAATGACATAGTACTCCTTTCATTCTACGTAAAATAGTAATGAAATACCATATCGTCAATATTGTGTTTAGAAATATTCGTCCAAACATGTAACCATTGACGATTAACAAGAAATAAGTATAATTGGTAAGAAAGTACCGATTTAGGATTCTATAAATATGAGACAGTCTTACCGGAAGGAGAAGCAATGTTCTGTTATCAGTGTGAGCAGACAGCAAAAGGGACAGGATGCGACAGGTTCGGTGTCTGCGGTAAGGACCCCAGGACAGCGGTAATGCAGGATCTTCTTGTATATGTTGCAAAAGGCGTTTCCAATTGGGCGAATAGAGCCAGGAAGCTCGGTGTAGTGAACCGTGAAGCGGATATTTTCGTAATTGAAGCACTCTTCACTACGGTTACAAATGTAAATTTCGATTCGGACACCCTGATAAAATTAATCCGTACAGGTGTTAGGGTTCGGGACAGCATTCGTGATCTGTATCTGCAAGCCTGCGAGGAAAAGGAGCTGAAACCTGAGGAGTTGCGCGGACCAGCAATATGGCAGATGCCTGCCGATGAGGGAGATATTGAGAATGAAGCTGCAAAGCTGTCCATAGCTGAAAGACTTGAAGATCCAGGCAAGGATATCACGGGTCTTGAGGAATTGATAACCTATGGGCTGAAGGGTTCAGCATCCTACGCCGATCATGCTCATATCCTTGGCTATGAAGACGATGATGTATACGCGTTCTTCCATGAAAGTCTTGATTTTCTTACACGGAAAAACTCGGTTGATGACCTTTTCACCATGGTCCTGAAGGTTGGAGAGAAGAATCTCCGTGTCATGGAACTCCTTGATTCGGCAAATACCGGAACTTACGGTCATCCGGAACCTGCTGAAGTAAGGGTTACCCCCGTCAAGGGTAAGGCGATAGTGGTTTCAGGCCACGATCTGAAGGACCTCGAGGAGCTTCTGAAGCAGACCGAGGGCAAGGGAATAAACGTGTATACACATGGTGAAATGCTTCCCACGCTTGCGTATCCGGGGCTTAAGAAGTACACGCACCTTGTTGGGAATTATGGCGGCGCCTGGCAGGATCAGCAGAAGGAATTCGACGTATTTCCCGGAGCCATATTAATGACTACGAACTGTATTCAGAAACCGAAGGATT
>DAOWFD010000304.1 GCA_030638185.1 Candidatus Aegiribacteria sp. | reverse complement strand
TGGTCATCCAGGAACAGTACCGGGACATGGGAGACGAACTGGGAAGGCGTTATCCCCAGGCTGGAGAGACGTTACCGCAGCACGGTCAGCCAGGCGGCCAGAAAGTTCTACGAGAGGTTTTTCAACAAGTCCGACTGCTCCGCATGCAGAGGCACCCGGCTCCGAAGGGAAGCCAGGGCAGTGACTGTAGGTGACAGAGGTATTCATGAACTCAATTCCATGACAGTCCATGAACTCAATGAATTCTTTGCCCGTCTTGAACTTGATCCCTGGAGGAAGGAGATAGCGCGAGAACTCCTGAGGGAGATTCGCAACAGAATGAATTTCCTTGTCAATGTCGGGCTTCATTACCTTACCCTGGACAGAGCATCACCGACTCTTTCAGGCGGAGAAGCCCAGAGGATAAGGCTGGCCAGCCAGATTGGAAGCGGTCTTACGGGGGTTCTCTACGTGCTTGATGAACCTACGATCGGCCTCCATCAGAGGGATAACAGAAAGCTCCTCTCTACTCTTGCGGAACTCAGGGACCTTGGCAATACCGTTCTTGTGGTAGAGCATGATCATGATACCATTCTGGCTGCTGACTATGTGGTGGATTTCGGTCCGGGTGCAGGTGTTCACGGAGGCAGTATCGTTGCCACAGGAACCCCCGCGGATATAATGTCATCGGAAGAATCCCTTACAGGTGACTACCTTTCCGGAAGGAAATTCATTCACCGAACCGTACCAGCTTCAGGGGAAGGTAACGCCTTCCTTACACTGAAAAAGGCAAGCCTTCACAATCTGAAGGAAGTCGATCTAAAGATCCCCCTTGGAAGGTTCATCTGCATTACAGGGGTATCGGGATCGGGCAAGAGTTCTCTTATCAGCCAGACCCTGTACCCGGCGCTTTCAGCTGCTACCGGAAATTCGATGAAACTCCTGTCCGGCCCCTACGGCTCCCTGAGGGGAGTAGAGAATGTGGATAAGGTCATCAACATCTCCCAGGACCCCATTGGGAGGACACCAAGGTCCAATCCCGCAACTTATACGAAAGTTTTCGACCTTATAAGAAAACTGTTCGCCCAGACGCCCCAGGCGAAGGTCCGCGGATACAAGCCAGGCCGATTCAGTTTCAATGTAAAGGGCGGCAGGTGCGAGGAGTGCAAGGGCGCAGGTGTGATAAAGATAGAGATGCATTTTCTTTCCGATGTCTTCATAGAATGCCGAACATGCAGTGGCCGCAGGTTCAACCGCGAAACGCTGAAAGTTACCTATGGAGGACTGAATATCGCAGAAGTACTGGATCTCACCATCAGCGAAGCACTCGTTCAATTCGAGAGGATTCCCGCCATATACCGCATTCTCAAGGTATTGGACGATGTGGGTCTGGGTTACATCCAGCTGGGGCAGCCGGCAACAACCCTTTCCGGAGGTGAAGCACAGAGGATAAAGCTTGCAAGGGAGCTGTCGCGTCCCGGTTCATCCCATACAGTGTACATTCTGGACGAACCCACCACGGGCCTCCACTTTCATGATGTGAAGAAGCTCCTGATAGTTCTGGGGAGGCTGGTCAAGGCAGGGAACACCGTGATTGTCATCGAACACAACCTTGATGTTATCAAGAACGCCAGCTGGATAGTGGACCTTGGTCCAGATGGAGGCGATGCGGGAGGGCGCATAATTGCAACGGGTACGCCTGACCAGCTGGCTGAAAACAGCAATTCACATACGGGCTTTTTTCTTAAGGCTGTTCTTCGGGCGGATTCCCGGGAATAACTGACCCACTCTGAATAAGGAGGCTGGAGAGGGCGGACAGAGCCCTGAAAATATTCTTCATGCTTCCCGATATCCCCTCTACATTATCCCATGCCGAGATAAGCCTGCCCCCGCATGCCAGTCTTACCGAAAGAGCGTTGTACTTGCCCAGTATTCCGGAATGCATGCATACCCTGTCTTCTGACTTCTCATGGATCTCTTCAGGAATTCCTCTGAGAATTCTGCTTCCGATCTCGGAGCTGTTCCCATTACCATCTTCCATATATATGAATTCGCTCCGCAGGGCGTCCCTGAGCCGCTCAGCAACCATCTCCAACGAAGGTTTGTCCGTTGTAAGCAGTTCCAGGACTGTAACGCTGACGGAATGGTCCCAGCCGGGATCTCCGGTGTTGAAAACTGTGAGCATCCCGGAATCCATGTCCCATGCATCTCCCTCCGCTGACCACAGGACAGCCCGGTTGCCCCCTTGACTCTTTCCCATGTTCAGAGCTGCACATGCACGGCTGACCATGAGCTCGGGGCTTTCCTCGGAAGAACCGTATACCGCCGCGCCAATGCAGACGGTTACCGGCACCCTGTCGGGTCTTGTCTCGGTACCGGCGACGACACTGCAGATCCGCTCAGCGATGATCATGGCGTTCTCTCCTCCCGTCTCCGGAAGAAACACACCGAACAGGTCTTCCCTGAATCTGCCTATCATGTCGTTGGGACGCAGTATTGCCTTGATAGTCGATACAACGGTTTTCAGTGTATTGTCTCCTACCCTGTACCCGAAAAGCCTGTTGATCTCTCTCAAATCGTCCACATTCACAAGAAGGACAGAAAGTGGAGTACCGGGAGTTACTTCGTCTGTGAGTTCCAGCAGTCTTTTAGTCCATGAATAACCGATGACTGAACCGGTAATCGTATCAATGTAAGCCATGGATTCCCTGTCACGGAGAAGAAGGGCCGAGCCCACCTGTCTGCACAGGCATTCAATAAAGAACTCCGCGGCACTGCCAATATTGTCAAAGGGGGAATCCATCTCGATGAGCAGGTAGTTTCCCCGCTTCGAGTCGAGGGAATGCAGTCTTCTCTCCATCTGCGAAGGAATCGCGAATTTCTCTGTCGGAACGATAATATACCTTCTGCTGCCGAAGGGGTTCTCCCCGAAATTGTCTATTGAGATTTTCTCAGATGGAAATTTCTTGATCATCTCCTCGATCTCAATGGACGGAAGCCTCCACCTGCCGGGACCGTAACCTTCAATAATGTCTATGCTGCTGCCTT
>DAOWFD010000081.1 GCA_030638185.1 Candidatus Aegiribacteria sp. | reverse complement strand
CATTCCAGGGGCATCACCCCCGCTGGTCAGAACGGCTATTTTTTTCAAGCTTTTGCCGTATCGCTATTTGCTGTCTGAAGAAATCGGAACAGGGGAATCAACCAGCTCAAGAATGCATGCTTCAGCAGCATCCCCTTTCCTGGGGCCGAGCTTGAGAATACGAGTATACCCACCATTACGATCCGCATACCGGGGTCCAAGCTCGTTGAAGACTTTCTGAACCGCCTTACTTCCGTAAACATATCCAGCAACTTGCCTTCTCGCATGAACCGAGTCTTTTCTGCCCTTTGTAATTATCTTCTCCGCAGCACTTCGTGCGGCTTTTGCCCGTGCCAGACTGGTTGTTATCCTCTCTTCCATTATCAGAGAGGTAACAAGGTTGCGAAGCATTCTTTTTCTTGCTTCCGGCTTTCTCCCCAGCTTGGCGATTTTTTTTCTGTGACGCATATCAGTTCTCCCGATGACTTGATGTCATTCGTCTATTAATAGATTCTGCTTCCTGAGAACCTCGTTTACGGTATCCAGAGAAGAGGGGCCAAATCCGCCAATTTTCAGAATATCCGTGCTTTTCTTTTCAAGCAGATCGTTTACCGTTTTAATTCCTGCCGATTTCAGAACATTGGCGATTCTGGTAGGGATGTCAGTATCATCAATTGCAAAGGACAGGAAATCGTTCTTACTGTTCTTTTCCTCTTTGATAAGATCCGGTTTTTCTTCCGGTTCAAGTCCGCCTGGTATCATCTGAAGATGTTCAATGAGAATCTCACAGGCTTCTTCTACTGCTTCTTTCGGGGCGATGCTTCCATCGGTTGATATATCCATAATAAGATGATCGTAATCAGTTCTGTCTCCAACCCTGGCGCTCTTCACCTGGAAGTTGACCTTTCTAACGGGGCTGAACCATGAATCCAGAAGGATAGTCCCGGCTTTCTCTTCCTTTCCGTGAATACTCCATTCATCGGCAGGGATAAAGCCTTTCCCTTTCTCAACAGTTATCTCCATGGAAAGCTTTCCGGTGCTATCCAGTTGTGCTATTTCCTGATCCTCGTTGATAACTTTCAGATGCTTGTCCCCAGTGAGGTCTTTCCCTGTGAATTTTCCCTGTTCGGAAACGTCCAGCCTGGTGGTTCCCTTTTCTTGTCCCTCGAGATTGAAGATCAGAGATTTGACATTGAGAACCAGCTCAGTTACATCCTGAACCACGCCGGAAACTGTGGAAAACTGATGCTCAACACCTTCGATCTTTAGAGAGACCGGCGCGAAACCCTCAAGCAGGGAGAGGAGCACTCTTCTCAGGGAATTACCCAGTGTCCGTCCGAAACCTCTTTCCAGTGGGGTGATCTCAAGCCTGCCGAATGTATCGGAGAGAGAATCTTCCTCCCATTTGATCATATCCGGAAGATATAGACTCTTATATAACATCTGATCCTCCTCCCAGGTTAGCAACCCGGATGTGTTAAGCCCCTAGAGGGCTATTATTCTTCTAGCCGCGTCTGCGACGCTTTGATGGACGACACCCGTTATGCGGTATCCTGGTTTGATCCTTTATAGCTGTTACCTCAAGGCTTGTTGACTGGAGAGCCCTGACTGCGGCTTCCCGTCCTGACCCAGGCCCTCTGACCCATATCTCCACTTTCTTCAACCCTGCTTCAATTGCCTTCTCGGCAGCCTGAACCGCTGCCTGCCCCGAGGCGAATGCGGTTCCCTTTCTTGTCCCTTTGACTCCGGTGGTTCCTCCGCTTGCCCAGGCAATAACGTTACCGTTTCTGTCAGTTATTGTTATCATCGTGTTATTGAACGAGGACTTCACATGAGCTATGCCATGAACATCTGTAACCTTCAATGCCTTCTTTTTAGTGGCTTTTCTACTACCCTTCGCCTTAGTTCCTTTTGGCACAACCGCCTCCTAACGAGTTTTCTTACGCCCGAATTTAGGTCCTTTACTGGTGCGGGCGTTTGTACGAGTCCTCTGGCCTCGGACCGGAAGTCCCCTGCGATGCCTGATCCCGCGATAACACCGGATATCCATCAGCCTCTTTTTGTTCATATTCACTTCCGCCCTCAATGCACCTTCCACCTTGTATTCTGCATCGATGACTTTTCTGAGAGCGGCCACTTCTGTTTCTGTAAGATCGTCTGTCTTGACATTGAAATCTATTCCCGCCTTCTCAAGAATGTCTCTTGATGAAGCCAGACCTATTCCATAAATGTATGGCAGCGCATATAGAATATGCTTCTTAGGCGGAAGATCAATTCCTGCGATTCTTGCCACTGATTACCTCCGTAATTGCCTTGATCTCTATTTATCCCTGTCTCTGCTTGTGCTTGGGGTTGCGTGAACAGATTACATGAACCTTCCCACGTCTGCGCACTATTCTGCAGTATTCACAGATCTTTTTAACTGAACTGCGTACCTTCATTGCTCGATCCTCACTTATATCTATATGTAATACGGCCACGGCTAAGATCGTATGGAGAAAGCTCGACCGTTACCCTGTCACCCACCAGTATCCGTATATTGTTCATTCGCATTTTACCTGATATGTAGCAGAGGGCCACATGTCCATTCATTCCATCAAGTTCAACACGGCACTGATAATTCGGTAGCGTATCAACTACAGTTCCATCTCTTGGAACATTCTTGGTCACTGTTAATCCTCTCTAAATTGTAACAGAACGCATATCATTGGTAATTATCATCATGCCGTCAATATCAGCGGCTCCTCACCGCACACTACAATCGAGTGCTCAGCATGGGCAGAGAGACTGCCATCAGCGGTAACAACGGTCCAGTTGTCATGCAGTGTCTTGACTCTGTATCCGCCGATAGTAATCATCGGTTCAATGGCCAGAGTAAGCCCCTCTGCAAGTTTCATACCTCTTCCTGCTCTGCCGAAGTTGGGTACCTGGGGCGGCTCGTGAAGCTTCCTGCCGATGCCATGACCAACAAGTGCCCTGACAACACTGAATCCCTGAGCTTCCACATGATCCTGAATCGCTGAACCAATATCACCCAGGGTGTTCCCCGGCCTTGCGGCTTCGATACCCTTGTCCCGGGCTTCGTATACCGTTCTTACCAGCAGCATTGCCCTTGGGTCAGCCAGACCAATAACCACTGTGTCTGCTGCATCTCCGTGGAAACCGCCCTTATAGGCTCCGACATCAATACTGACCAGATCTCCATCCATTACTCTTCGGTTCCCGGAAGGAATACCGTGAACAACCTCTTGGTTAATGGAAATACAGACTGCCGCCGGATAACCGTTGAAACCAAGGAACGATGGTGTTGCCCCCTCGGCTTCGATTACTTTCCTGCCTACAGCTTCTATCTCCTTTGTAGTAACCCCGGGTTCGATGAAGGATATCATCTCGTCAAGAGCAAGTCTGACTATCCTGCCGGATTCCTTCATGAGATCAATATCACCACCGGTAATTATTCCCATACCATCAGTTCTTTTCTGATTCGTTCGTTAACCTGATCTACGGTACCAAGACCATCGATCTCAAGAAGTCTGTTTTTGTAGTAACTCTCCAGGTGTCTGGTAAGATTGTGGTAATGTCGAAGCCTGTTTTTCAGAATTTCCAGGCTATCATCACTGCGTTTCATAAAAGGTTCTCCGCATACCGGGCAGATATCCCCTTCTTTGCGGCGGTTACTGATTATATTCCCGCTTCCGTTTGAACAGGCGCAAACAAGTCTTCCTGTAAGTCTGCTTATGACCTCTTCGTCAGGAATGTGAATGAAAACAGCACCGGAAAGAGGTTTACCTGCATTCTCAAGGAATTCGTCAAGAAACTTCGCCTGTGACAGATTCCTGGGATAACCATCAAGAAGAAAACTATCGATGTTCTCTATTTTGTTGAAAACCTCTTCGTTAATTATCCCATCGCTGACAAGATATCCCGATTCAACGATCTCGCGAATGCGTTTTCCCAACTCTGAACCGCTTTTGATCTCTTCTCTGCAAAGCATACCCGTTGAGATATGCTGCAGGTCAAAGTAGGCGGAAATCCTGTCCGCCTGTGTGCCCTTTCCGGAGCCCGGTGGTCCAAAGAAGGTTATCCGCATGGTTACCTTCTTCCTCTTATCTTGCCTTTACTCAGAAATCCGTCGTAGTGCCTCATAAGAAGATGTGTCTCAATCTGCCTTAGAGTTTCCAGAGCTACACCCACTACGATAAGCAGACTTGTACCGCCGAACATGAAGTTAACATTGGCGTGCCTGGTCATAAGCATGGGCATAACTGCAATAGCAGCCAGGAAGATTGCTCCCGGGAGCGTAACCCTTACAAGTACTTTCTCTATGTACTTTGCGGTACTTTTGCCGGGTTTTCTTCCGGGTATGAAACCTCCATACTTCTTCATGTTATCGGCAAGATCCTGCGGATTGAAGGTTATTGCTGTATAAACGTATGCGAAAAGAATGATCAGTAGGCAGTATATGGTGATATATACTGCTCCCCCCGGCGCAAGATGGGTGTTTACCCATGTATCTATCCCTGAATTGGGAAAGAACATCGCAATACTGCTGGGAAACATCATGAACGCCTGGGCGAAAATAACCGGTATAACACCGGCGGTATTCAATCTCAGTGGTATATGAGTACTCTGTCCGCCGTAAACTTTTCGACCCCTTACCTGCTTGGCGTAGGTAACAGGTATCCTTCGTTGTGATTCAGTCATGAGTACAACAAATGCCACAACAGCAAACATGAAGACACCCAGGAAGATCGCCGTTATGAAACCGGTCTGCTGAAGAACGAACACGTCCTGATAGACGGATACTAACGCCCCTGGAAGCCTGCCTACGATACCGGCGAATATTATAAGACTGATGCCGTTGCCTATACCACGTTCCGTTATTCGTTCACCGAGCCACATGACGAATATCGTACCGGTTATGAAAGTTACCACTGTCTGAATAGTAAATCCTATACCCGGATTCGGTACTATCAACATTCCCTGGCTGTTAAGGCCGATAAGGTACTGTGAAATCCCCAGCCCCTGTATCATCGCAAGCAGAACCGTACCATACCTGGTGATCTCCGTTATTTTCTGCCGTCCGGCTTCGCCTTCCTTCTTGAGTCTCTCAAAATAGGGGAATACCGAAGTCAGAAGCTGTATGATGATCGATGCTGAGATATACGGCATTATACCAAGGGCAAAAACGGAAGCTCTTCTGAGAGCTCCTCCTACAAACAGGTCATACATACCCATAAGTCCGCCACCCTGACTGAAAGCCTGATTGAGAGCGTTAGCATCAATTCCAGGAACAGGAATGTGACCACCCACCCTGTAAACCGCGAGCAGAAGGAAAGTATAGAATATTTTCTTCCGGAGCTCCGGAATCTT
>DAOWFD010000382.1 GCA_030638185.1 Candidatus Aegiribacteria sp. | reverse complement strand
GATACTCCAGGGCCAATGAAACCGCTATGGCGCCGGATCCGGTGCCAACGTCGAGAATGTAGTTTGGTTTCGATAACTCGTTCATGAACAGTTCGGTAAGAAACTCCGTTTCAGGCCTCGCTATAAGGGCTCCCGGCCCTGCAATGAAGGAACGCCCCAGGAAATCCACTCTTCCTGTAATATGCTGAAGAGGTTCCCTGTTCTTCCGCCGTCGGACTGTCTCTCTGTACTGCTCCAGGCAGGATTCGCGTATTTCACATTCATGGTTCAGATATAGATTGTGCCGTTTCCAGTTCATTGAATGGCAAAGCAGCAGTTCAGCTTCCAGACGGGGCGATTCAAGCTCATGCAGCTCCTCTGCAGCCCATTTGCAGGCATCCAGAACAGTCACAGTCCCGACGAAACCTCCGAGAGGAGTCTTTCCTGCTCGGCTTCAATAAGCGGCTCAATGATCTGATCAAGGTCCCCGCTGAGAATATCTTTTAACGAATGAAGGGAAAGGTGAATTCTATGATCGGTAACTCTTCCCTGGGGAAAATTGTACGTTCTGATCTTGGCACTTCTGTCACCGGAGCCTACCATGCTCTTCCTGGTTTCAGCCCGTTTGGCTTTCTCTTCCTCCTGCTTTTTTGCGAACAGTCTTGATCTGAGGACTTTCATGGCCTTTACCCTGTTTTTATGCTGGCTTTTCTCATCCTGACAGGAAACGACCAGCCCGGTGGGTACGTGTGTAATCCGCACTGCGGAATCTGTTGTATTGACACTCTGCCCTCCTGGTCCCGAAGAGCGGTAGACATCGATTCTCAGGTCCTCCTGGTTGATCTTAACCTCTATCTCTTCAGCCTCAGGGAGCACAGCCACAGTACAGGCGGAAGTGTGAATCCTTCCGGAGGTTTCCGTTTCGGGAACCCTCTGCACCCTGTGAACACCTGCTTCGAACTTCATTCGGCTGTAAACGCCTTTTCCTCTCAGGGCGAAGGTAATCTCCTTGAATCCTCCCCTTTCGGAACCACTGCTGGTGAAGATTTCCTGAGACCATGCCTTTTTCTGGGCGTAGGTCGTATACATTCTGTAAACATCTGAGGCGAACAGGGCCGCCTCTTCTCCCCCTGTTCCTGAGCGGATCTCGATTATGACATCCCTGCTGTCGTTGGGATCGGGAGGGATGAGAAGCATTTTCAATTGATGCTCAAGCTTTTCAAGCCTCATCTCCAATTCTGGGGTCTCCTGGGCCGCAAGAGCCGCAAGTTCCCGATCATCATCTTCCAGCAGTTCCTTCATCTCTTCAAGGGATGCCCCGGTTTTTTCTATATTTTCCATGGTGCTTAGGATTTTGGCCAGACTGGAGCGCTCTTCGGTAAGCGAACGGATAAGCGTGGGATTCTTTAGTGTCTTCGGGGAACACAGGCTTTCGTCGATTTTCTTCAGTCTCTGCTCTAAGGATTCCATGTTAGACGTTTTCATTTTCCTGCTCGTGGAGGCTTTCCGCATCCCGGTCAAGTATTTCAATATCTGGTCCGGGGTTTCTGCCAAGAGAAGCGTAAAGAGACGCGACTGCCACCTCAATCTCCTTTATTCCCGCCTTTCTTGTAGTGAGCTTCTGAAGAAGCAGTCCCGGAGCTGTAACAGCCTTTGCGATCGCCGAAGTCTCAAGATGTTTGTCGGCCTGCTTGAGAAGCTCATAGCTCAGCCCCATGACAAGTGGAATGAGAGGCAGATGGTAGAGCACTCTGATCAAAGCACTGGGGTTGTATCCTGTAAGCAGTATAACCAGTGAATCGAAAACCCCGTAGAACAGTATAGTACCAAGCATGACAAGGAGCAGAAAACTGGTTCCGCACCTCTGGTGCAAAGGACTCTGCTCAACTGCCTTCTCCGCCAGAGGTGAGAGCCCCTTCTCCCAGGCGTGAATTGTCTGATGTTCAGCACCATGATACATAAAAAGCCTTCTGACATCAGGCATAAACGATATCGCGCCCAGATAGAGAAGGAAGGCGATCAGTCGGAACAGGCCTGCCAGCATGTGTATTCCGAACTGCTGGCCGGCTGCGGAAGAACCTGTTTCAAGTATCCATTTGCTGCTCTGCAGAGGCAGCCATGCGAACAGTACGATGGCGAGTGCAAATGCAAAGGCGGTAGTAAGGAAGGTCGTAAACCCCGAGCTGCCCTTTTTCCCGTTCTTTTTATCTGAGTTGAAGGATTCCTCGGCGATTTCCGCCGACCAGTTAAGGGCCTTCATGCCCAACCTAAGGGTGTCTATTATTGTCGCTGCACCTCTGAAAACGGGTTTTGTCCATATGCTTCCGCCGTTTTTAAGTTCCTTTATTTCCAGCTTTTTGACAATAATAGTACCGCCGGGAGTTCTAACCGCAACTGCAGTGGAAACGGGAGAACGCATCATCACTCCCTCCAGTACCGCCTGGCCACCGGTTTTTGATTCCTCTGGAGCTGGCTCTCTGCTCCTTGCTGAATAACTTTTCATAGTTCTCTCCTATGGATGTCTACCGCAAAAAAACAAGAATAGGGAAGGGGGAGCATCGAAGCTCCCCCGGTCATACTCAGATTCTACAGCTACTTCGCGCTGTCTTCTTTTTTTCCGTATCTCCTCAGGTACTTATCAACCCTGCCTGCGGAGTCAACAAGTTTCTGTTTCCCGGTATAAAAGGGATGACAGTTTGAACAGACATCAAATTTCTTGTCACCGCCTGTTGAGCGAGTCTTGATCTTGTTTCCGCAGGTACAGGTGAATGTGACTTCCCTGTATTCAGGATGCATATCCTTTTTCAATTTACTTCCTCCATGTCATCAAGCAGAATAAGTGCTATCATTCTGACATTGTACCCATTGCGTCAAGGAACCTCTTGTTCGATTTATGCTTCGAGAGCTGTTTCTTCAAGACTTCCATGGCTTCAACCGGGTTCATATCAACAAGGATCTTCCTCATGATCCATATTCTGCTCAGGCTTTCTTCATCAACCAGAAGCTCTTCCTTCCGGGTGCCTGATTTTGTTATATCGATGGCAGGCCAAATTCTTCTATCCGCAAGACGCCTGTCAAGTACTATTTCAGAATTGCCCGTGCCTTTGAATTCCTCGAATATAACCTCATCCATTCTGCTTCCGGTATCCACCAGAGCTGTCCCTATTATGGTAAGGCTTCCTCCATCAACAATATTCCTTGCCGCACCGAAGAATCTCTTCGGTTTCTGAAGAGCGTTGGAGTCTACTCCTCCTGAAAGGATCTTGCCTGAATGGGGCATAACCTGATTGTTTGCCCTTGCAAGCCTTGTAATGGAATCCAGAAGAATTACAACATCGTATCCGCTCTCAACAAGTCGCTTGGCTTTCGAGAGAACCATATCGGCTATCTGGATATGTCTTTTCGGGTTTTCATCGAATGTGGATGCGATAACCTCACCATTCACATTTCTTCTCATGTCCGTAACTTCTTCAGGGCGTTCATCAATGAGGAGAATCATGAGTCTGGTGTCGGGATGGTTAGCTGATATGCTGTTTGCCAGATGCTGAAGCAGTATGGTCTTACCGGCTCTGGGAGGAGACACTATCAAAGCCCTCTGTCCCTTGCCTACGGGGGCAAGAAGATCAAGTATCCTGCCGGACATGTTATCCGGAGTTGTCTCGAGTAAAAATCGCTCTTCCGGATAGTAAGGGGTAAGACTGTCAAACGTTGGCCTACCCTTAAGCTCTTCAAGACTTTTCTCGTTAACACTCTCGATCCTGAGAAGGGCAAGGTACTTCTCTCCGTTTTTTGGTTTCCTCACCTGTCCTGAAACAGTATCTCCCGTGTTCAGGTTAAAACGCTTGATCTGGGATGGAGAAACATAAATATCCGTGGATGAGGGCAGATAACTTCCTTCATTGGATCTAAGAAATCCGTATCCCTCTGAAAGGACTTCCAGGACACCCGTTGAAAACTCCAGACCGTTTCTCTCCGTCTTTATTTCAAGCAGTTTTACTATAATGTCTTTTTTTCTGATTCCAGTTACTCTTTCGAGTCCTTTCTCCTTTGCCAGGACCTGAAGTTCAACAAGAGTCATTCCTTCAAAATCAGTCTGCGATAATCCGGGCAGTGGTTTTCTGCTCATTCGTCCTCTTCAGTTTGGGTTTGACCAGTAAAATACATGATTCGAAAGCACCAGCTAAGAAATCCGGCGCGGTGCTGTATATTCTTGAAAGCTATTTATTCTCAGACTTTAATAGTTTATGAGCTGAACGGTATCAGGGGATCTTTCGACGGTTTCCATATAACCGATATATTAATCTGAAATTTTCTCCTTATCGTCAACCCCCTGCGGGACATCATAGTTTATCTCGTTGGGACGACAACCTTCCATTTTCACATATTCGTATCTACTAAATACCCGTGAAATAGAATGAAAAACAACACTATGGAGAAACGGACATTTTAAGAATCCTGAGAATTGCCGGGTATGCTGCCCTGCTGGTACTGTTTCTTGTGCTGGCTTCGGGCAGATTCCGAAGTAGCGGATCGTGCGTCACTGATCCTGTTCTCCTTTTGCTTGGTACGGGCCTGCTGTTGTTTTCAGCAGCGCTCGCACAGCTGGCTCAGAAGAGGATTGAAGGCAGAATCATGTTCTACTGGATCTGCGCAGGTCTTCTTGTAAGCATCCAGCTTACAGGAGGTTCCAGCAGCATTTTCTATTCAGCCTATCTACTCTTTCTTATGTGGGCATCGCTGCCCTCGAATGGAGGGCTGGCAACTGAGCTGGGCCTTGTTATAGGCTTTATTGAAGCATTCTCCCTTCTCAATGCCTCTATCTGGACAGGGGGAGAATCCCTCATCTCCAGGCTTATTCCATTACTCCTTCCGGCTTTGAAGGCACTTCTTGTTCCTTTCCTTTTCGGTCTGGCATCTGACTGGCTGATGGAGAGGGAATCCTATTCCTGGGATTCAGCTTACTCGAGGGAGAAGGACAAGAACGGGAAAGGGGATAAGGATTCGCCATCCACAGCTTCAGGCGCTCTCTATCCGCTTCTTCAGATAATACATAAGAACAGCAAAGCTGATTCAACCTGTCTGTTCACACGAAACGATGATGGGTTTTTCCGGCTTGCTGAGCATGTGGCTGGGGATAAAATCGTTATTTCCAGGTTCATGCTTCCTGCAAAGCACAGACTGACGAGAATCGCGGATAACAGCAGAGAAACTGTTATCATCAGAGCGAACTCAAGAAAAGAACGTTCGGAACTTTCACCGTACCGTTTTCCCGGGACGGAGGATGAGGGCTCTCTCTGGATCCTCCTGTGCCCTCTGAGAGGAGAGAGAACGCTCGAAGGTTTTCTTCTGCAGGATTTTTCGGGGAATAGACCGTCTGACGGTATTATCTCCGACCTGGAGAATCTCTCAGGAATTCTTCATGGAACATGCAGCAAAGAGGCTTTCCCCATGGGGGATGAATTCTCGTGGATGTTAAAGCTTATTACCGCATGCAATGAGAACAGTCTGGACAAAACTGTACAGGGACTGGCAGGGATCCTCTCGGAATTAATGCCCAATTCAACGATTTCAATAGCGGACGTTGACAGCATGCACGGCAGAACAAGGGTATGGGTTTCCAGGGGACCTCTTGCGAGGTTGCGGGGGGGAAAGGTCTTCGACAGTTCCGCGGGAATGGCCGGATGGATTTTAAAGAACAGGGTCTCCTGCAGACGCTCGAGAATAAGGTATGGCGGAAAGAATGTGCATGCGTTCTCCATCGAATCGGGTATGCATGACGGGGCAGGAAGCTGTATGGGAGTCCCTGTTATCAGGGAGAAAGAAGTTATCGCTCTGATAATGGCCGAGCATGAAGACGATAATGCGTTTATGCAGTATCACGAAGTAATTCTCCTGGCAGCAGCGGGAATGTTCTCTATGAGGGAGGAGCTTGCCGGGCTGAGGCACAGGTTCAAGAATATCTCAGGCAGGGATACGCTTACAGGTCTTCCGGGCATAACCCTTCTGGACAGGCACCTTCACCATATGGCAGTGGAAGTGCAGACATACGGCTGGTACGTAGGCATAATTGTGGCGGACATCGATGGTTTTGATACGATAAATCGAAAGCTTGGTTACGGCGAGGGAGATCGTCTGTTGATGGATGTTGCTGTACGTTTCCGTAACTGTTTCTCAGATGA
Organism: Candidatus Aegiribacteria sp.; assembly: GCA_030638185.1. Lineage (GTDB taxonomy): Bacteria > Fermentibacterota > Fermentibacteria > Fermentibacterales > JCC-6 > Aegiribacteria. The sequence continues at coordinate 42,928 of DAOWFD010000382.1, read as the reverse complement.
TGTGTTCATTGCCAGGACAGGATCTGACAGTTTCGCTGCCTGCATTCCAAAGGCAGGGAAAGCGGTGATGGAAGCTATGAGTCAGAGGGCAGCAGATGCCCTTTCATTCGAATTCAAGGGAAAGATATCTGATTCCTCTGTATCGGTTTCCGCTTCAATTGGAAGTATCTACACCCACGTTAACAGAAAGGTTCTGCTGCTCACCGGAGAGGCTGAGAAAGCTGTATATGATGCCCGGGCAGCCGGCCCAGGCACCTACATTGTAAGAAAGATCGGTCTTTCCGGATCGGAGAAAAACTGATGAAAGCGAGGTTTCTTCTACAAGCGGCAGCGAAAAGAGGCTTTCTGTTATTTATGCTTGGAGGAATATTCTACCTCAGCCATCAGCCATCATTGAAAGTGATTCCTCCGCTTTTTACACATCAGGATAAAGTCCTTCACGCAGGGATGTATTTTCTTCTATCTATTTCCATGATTGTAAACCGCGATCTCTGCAGGAGATTCTATCCTGTTACGGTCATGTTTGTCTCTGGGATCATTTATGCTATCAGCGATGAGATACACCAGAGTTTCATTCCGGGGAGAGATTGCTCAGCTGGAGATCTGCTCGCAGATATTGCGGGACTTGCACTTGGTCTTTCATTATATTTATGGTATCGGAAGGAGTTCAAGAAGAACGGTTGAACATCCTGCGGATTCTTCTTGACATCTATTCCGTTTTCGTTAAGATTCTATATTGGTGTCCAGCCGTACGAGTATATGAAAATGTATGCGTACTTTTGTATTTTTGTAAATAACCCAAACCGAATGAAATCGAGAGGAGGTACCAGGTATGCTCAAGACGAGAACAAAATGGTTCTGTCTTGGACTCCTGAGCGTGTCTCTGCTTATGGCAGCTTGTGGACCCAGCGCTGCGGAACTTCAAGCAAGAGATGATGCCCGTTCAGCGGCTCTCGCTGCTGAAGTAAGGGCTGATGGGCTTGAGGAAGAACTCGTGAATCTTCCTGGTGAAATCACTGCAAAGCAGGAACAGGTAGCAGCTCTTGAAGCAGAACTCGCTGAACTTCAGCAGGAATATTATGCACTCGGCGGCGGAAGCCGATAGCAAGGAAAGGGGAAAACAATGAAGCGTACACTAGTATTAGCTCTGATGATTTGCCTCGGCCTTGCATCAACGGGTCTCGCTAAGACCTGGACAGCCGAGGAGCTTTCAGCGTATTCACAAGCTGAAATCGAAGCAATGGGAGATGATGACATTCATCTTCAGATCGCGTACTGGGAATGGAGAAAGGCCGAGGCAGATGCTCGTATAGCAGAGCTCGAACCTCAAGTTTTTCCTCTTCGCGACATACGTGATACACTTAACACACGGATAGCGGAGCTTACAGCCGAGATCAATGCCCTCAGGGCAGAGATCACACGCCTTCGTGGCGCCGGTGTGCAGCATACTATTCTTGATGGAGAATGTCTCTGGTTAATAGCATCCTATCACTACAACTACGGTGATGGTTCGCAGTGGCCTGCCATCTACGAACGCAACCGCGACACCATCAGCGATCCCAACCTGATCTACGCAGGGCATACTCTCTGGTTACCATTGCCTATGCTCAGCCGTTACACAGTCATCGAGGGCGATTTCCTCGGTAAGATTGCCGGATACAGCAGAGTTTACGGCGACAGAGGCATGTGGCCTCAGCTTTACGAAGCTAATCGCAGTGTAATTAGAGATCCTAATCTGATCTACCCAGGACAGGTTCTTGATATACCCCGTTCTGGGGGTTTTGGAGGATCACGCTAGAATTATCAGCGGATATGGAGGGCTCTTCACAGTTATTGTGGAGAGTCTTCCTTTTATCTGAAAGAACTTACTGAATGCAGGATCATTCAATAGACGCGAAAATAGACCTTTCCAGAGAATCCGCGAGCAAGATATTTGGTAGTGGAGACAGCAACCTCAGGTATATCTGCAAAAAACTTGACGTAAAAGCCATTTACAGAGACGGCAGCCTTTATATTTCCGGCAACAGCGGAAGATCAGTTGAGAAGGCAAAAACGGTTATTTTAAGGCTAGAGCATGAACTGATAGCCTCCGGCAACCTGAGTGATCACAGTGTTGACGCCGCATTGAGTTTTCCTGAAAATCATGACATATCTCTTGAACTCTCCGTTCCGGGGCGTGCGGGGCGGATACTTCCGAAAACCTCCGGGCAGGAGAAGTACCTGCGTGCAATCAGGAATTCTGAACTGGTATTCTGTATTGGTCCGGCGGGTACCGGAAAGACTTACCTTGCTGTTGCCAGCGCTGTGGCTGCCCTTACCGACGGTGAAGTTGACAAAATAATCATTTCAAGACCTGCTGTTGAAGCGGGAGAAAAACTGGGGTTCCTCCCGGGAGACCTTCAACAGAAGATAGACCCTTATCTGAAACCGGTATACGATGCGTTGGATGACACTTTATCACCTGCTAGAGTTCGACGATCCTTAGATAATCGGATTATCGAAGTCGCTCCCCTCGCATATATGCGTGGAAGAACCCTGAACAACGCCTTTGTTATCCTCGATGAAGCTCAGAACACCTCAATAACCCAGCTGAAAATGTTTATTACAAGGCTGGGATATAGCTCAAGGGCGATTATTACAGGTGACATAACCCAGATAGATATCACCCCACCCTCATCTTCGGGGCTAGTTGTAATAAGAAGGATTCTTTCGGGTATAGAGGGCATAGAGTTCACATACCTTGATCAGGAAGATGTAGTAAGACATCCGCTTGTACAGAGCATTATTTCAGCTTTTAAACGAGATGAAGACGGAAAGGTGTACAGATGACTGCTGATTCCGGGTTTCCAGTTTTCTTCTTCCGGACTATCCTCCGGCAGTTTGCTGCATAATGAAAACCAGTAATTTACTCAGTGGGAGCCTTGTTGCGGCTATATTCATCGGCACCTTCTATCTGTTTTTCATGCCTGACAAACAAATTATTGATCTTGAGCTTAGTGTCGGCCAGACCCTCCCTCATGATATAGTTGCTCCCGTCGACTTCGACCTTCCGTATCACGAGGAGGTATTCGATGAAATCCGAGACGCGATGCTTGAATCCATACCGGTACATCTGAAGTTTGACCAGGAGGTCTGGCAGTCCCTGAAGAACAGGCTCTATCCCATGCTGCTTCTCGCCACCTACGATTCCTCTTTTGCAAGGGGCATGGTTGAGGAACTGCAATCGATTTACGAAGAGGGTGTGTTCAGCCTGGATGATGTTCGTGAGCATTACGATGGAGAACAAGCTGTTCTCCTTGGCTCCTCCGGAACAGAGGACAGGCAGCTTTTCGATATCAATGAAATAGAGGATGTAAGGGATATTCTTGAAATAAGAATGGCGAGATGGGATTTCCCCGGCGATGATCAAGCTGAGATATCCTCCATTCTTCGGCCCAACCTCATAGTGAACGACTCTTCCAGGCAGGCAAACGCGGAGACAGCCGTTGCCGGACTCAGTAATATCGATACAACGATAACAGCGGGAAGTGTCCTTTTGGAAGCGAATGAGCAGGTGACTTCGAGAACTATCGAATACCTGGATCACCTGAAGAATACCGCCATGGAAAACCGTCGGTTCAAGCGTGTATTAAGTCTTCTTCTTCTTGCATTTATAATGACTGGAATAGTATTCTTCTACATTCATGACATCATGCCGGATACATGGCAAGCAGCCAACAGATTTCTTCTTCTCGGCGTGATATGGATAATATCTCTTGCAACCACCGGAACTCTATGGCTGGCTCTTAAGAATAGTGCCAGTTTCCCCTGTGCATCCATGGTCACATTCGGAGCGGCCTTGACCAGTATTTTCTTTCACAGAAGGCACGCGGTCTTTTTTACTCTGATCTTCTCCATGCTTCTCGGTCTTGTTCATCCTCATCCCTACTCCATAGTACTTATTTCAGCAGTTTCAGGAATTCTGGCCTCTCTTACCGTATGGGATGTAAGGGAAAGGCGCAGCGTTCCTGTTGCTATAGGCCTGTCGGCAGTGGGTGGTGTTTGCGTTTATCTTCTTCTGCACATGCTTAACACGTCTCTATATTCATCATCCATGACGGAATCTATTCTTGGGCTTCTGCTTGTTCCAGTTGTCGGTATAGGTTCCGCACACGCGCTTCTATTCCTTTTCGAGAGGATTTTCGGAGTCTATACGGTCCTTTCCATTGATGAAGTTAACAAAACTGATCATCCTCTTCTAAAACAGATGAGGGAGGTTGCCCCCGGAACATGGAATCACTCTCAAACCGTCGCTGAGCTTGCTGGTCGCGCAGCGGGAGCTATCAATGCCTGGGAATCACTCGCTTCCGCAGGTGGATATTTCCACGATATTGGAAAGATGGCTGCTCCTGAGATGTTTATAGAAAACCAGCAAAACATGGAGAACCCCCATGACAGCATGAACCCGTGGGTAAGTGCAAGAAAGATCATCGCACACGTGAAAGACGGCGTGGAATTGGCAGAAAAGGCGAAACTTCCCAGAGCAGTTATTCATATTATACAGCAGCATCACGGGGTAAGTCTTACTAAATACTTTTATAGTAAGGCACTGCAGGAATCATGTGACCCAAAAAGTATAAAGAAAAGCGATTTCTCCTATACGGGTCCAAGACCTTCAACTATAGAGGCGGCTCTGGTACTGCTTGCTGACCAGACGGCATCCTTCACCAAGAATCTGGCTTCTCCCGAAGGAGTAGCTGAACTGGTTGCAAGGGTTGTAGATGAAAAAGACCTTGAGGGTGAACTTGACGACTGTCATCTTACCAGAAGAAACCTCAAGACCATTGTAAAGGTGTTCACATCTGTTCTCGAAAGTAAATTCTACAAGAGGGTAAACGATTATCCAATAGGTGATTCAAATGGCTGACGTCAGCATAATCGTTGAAAATGCAGGATTCAGTGCGGAAGAAATAAAGAGTCTGATCGATAATCTGATGGAGGGTTGTGTTGAGGTTGTTCTGACTGATCCGGGTTATCTCAGGGTACTCAATAGAGAGTACCGCCATATTGACAGAGCCACTGATGTTCTTTCTTTTGATCTGGCTTTAAGGGAAGAGGACAGGCCTGAGGGTACGATCTATGCTGACGTGCGGCTGTTCCCTCCCATGGAAGCATTGCTTGAGCGAATCTTTCATGGCTACCTGCACCTTAAAGGATATTCCCACAGTAACGAGAAGGATGCAGGTATTATGAGCAGGGAAGTTGATTCTCTTGTAGCGGCTGCCCTTGGAAAGCAGGTGGAGAATTGATTACAGCCGTTGTTGTATACCTCGCCTCTCTTCTGGTGCTGTTCGTTTCCTCGGGAATTAGATCCTGCATACCCGAGATTATCCTCTCCAAAGGCAGGGATCCTTCGGAACGGAGACAGATAGCCTTCTTTCACCTTGGAATACTGTGGCTGATGAGCTTCACCGCCATGGTCAGCGCGGGAGCGGGTGCAATACTACTGGCGGGAAAATCTTCTTCGTATGTTGCATTACCTTATTGGCTTACAATATTCATCCTTATCCTGATTACATTCATTCTTTCGGTGATTTTGCCTTCCCTCATAGCGAAAAGGAATGCTCTTCGATTGCTATACTTTCTGAAAACCCCTTACTGGATAGTTTCCCTTCCCTTCCGTTTACCTGCTCTTATGATTTTCGGCAGCAGCGGGAATGATAATCCCGATTCCGCGGACTGGCTTATCACTCCTCCCGATGTCATCTGGCTGGAAAGACGCAGGGAGAAGGGCGATCCGGGGGAATTTGAAAAAGAGCAGGAACTTATGGATAGCATTATTGATTTCTCCGATAAGATCATCAGAGAGGTCATGGTTCCCCGTATCGATATTGTATGTGTGGAAATAAATGCGGATCTGTCAAAAGTGGTCGGTGAGCTGAAAAAGGCGGGACATTCAAGGATACCGGTATACGAAGAAAGAATAGACAATATCCGCGGAGTGTTGTACGCCAAGGATATCCTTGTTCTTCTTTCAGAAGATACTAACAGTTTTGAATTGAAAAGTATTCTGAGGAAACCATATTTTGTTCCGGAGTACAAGAGGATCGATGAACTTCTTCGTGAGTTTCAGTCGAACAGAATACACATGGCGATTGTGGTTGACGAATACGGCGGAACCGCGGGGCTTGTAACAATAGAAGACATCATGGAGGAAGTTTTCGGCGAGATTCTGGATGAATACGATAAGGAAGCCCTTCTGGTAAAGAAGCTCGATGGCAACTCCTACATTCTGGACGCACGCATACCTATAGACGACCTTAACGAACTGCTTGGCACAACATTCGAAGATGATGGTTACGAAAGTCTCGGAGGCATGATTTACAATCTTATGGGTAAAATACCCCGCCAGCTGGACGCAGCCGAACTTTCAGGTTACAGGTTCACAGTTGAACAGATAAGAGCCCAGCGGATACTCAATGTCAGAGTGGAACCCATCGAAAACCAAGGGGATGAATCGGACTGATGTCCCCTGCGGGATCTTATATCTTCGGAGTGTGATAATATCAGAACTACAACTCCTTCATTCGTTCTTCGCAGAGTCCGATGGAGTGAATCATCCTTGATACTGACTCTCTACTCCCTGGATTTCGGCAGGATATCGGCAATCGCCAAGGGGGCTCTCAGGCCAAAGAGTTCATTTTTTGGAAGGGTTGAACTTTTCTCCTTGGTGGATCTTTCCCTTTCCAGGAGGGATGGCAGGGAGTTGGATACTGCCACCGAAGCCACCGTTATCAACCATTACGAAACAATCCGCAGAGATCCTGAAGCCTTCGTTCATTCCTGTCTTTTCATCGAATGGCTTCTACACTCCATAACTGGTAGCGAACCGTCGCATCCCATGTTCCATCTTATTCGCGGTGTTCTTGACAATTTCGCCGCAGGCGCTCCCTTCTGGCCTGTATTATGTTCCGGTATAGAGAAGGCTCTAAGGCTTTCCGGCTTCGCTATGGAAATTGACCGCTGCACGCGATGCGGCGGAGACCCACAAGGATCATCACTGTGGGATACGTCTTCGGGCGGTATCGTATGTGAGAACTGCAGCAGCGGCAGCTTTGAAAGGATCCCTCCCGGCCTGATCGCATTCATCCGCAAATCAAGAAAAGGCAGACTGGATGAAGTCCGGAACCTGAAACTCTGGCGCGGTGGATACAGGCAATGTCTTGAACTTATGAGAAGATTCGCTGAAGTACATATGGAAACTAGAATGAAATTGAAATCACTTTCAGTACTGGAGGACCTTGAAAATGACCGCTGACGTTACAGACCTGATGAAGAAGCTGGTATCTCTCTGCAAAAGACGCGGATATGTGTTTCAGTCAGGGGAGATCTATGGAGGGCTCCAGTCCTCCTGGGACTACGGTCCCCTGGGTGTTGAACTGAAGAAGAACATTGAAAACAGCTGGTGGAATTTTATGGTATCCTCCAGGTCGGATGTTGTAGGGATGGATTCAGCCATAATAACGCATCCTGACGTCTGGAAGGCTTCAGGCCATCTGAAGCACTTTCATGACCCGATGGTTGATTGCCTGAAATGCAAAGGCAGGTTCCGCCTGGATCATATTGAAGGGGACATTTGCCCCGAATGCGGTGGCCTGCTGACCGAACCCAGAGATTTCGGGCTGATGTTCAAAACGAAGATGGGTGCCCTGGAAGATGATTCCGCTACGGTCTACCTCCGCCCCGAAACCTGCCAGCCGATTTTCGTGAACTTCAGGAACATCGTAACCGCGACCAGGCAGAAACTCCCCTTTGGAATCGCTCAGATGGGTAAGGCTTTCAGGAACGAGATAACTACGCGTAATTTCATCTTCCGGTCCAGGGAGTTCGAACAGATGGAGATGGAATTCTTCTGTCTTCCGGAAGAGGCTGATAAATGGTTTGAGTACTGGATAGACGAGAGAATGAAATGGTATTACGGACTTGGCATAAAGAGCGGGAATATCAGAACCCGAAGACATGATGACAGTGAACTTGCCCATTATGCTAATTCCTGTTTTGATATCGAATATACCTTCCCCTTTGCCGCTGGCGGCTGGGGTGAGCTTGAAGGTGTCGCGAACAGGACCGACTACGACCTGAAGGCACACATTGAAGAGAGCGGACAGGATCTTTCCTATCTTGACCAGATTAACAAAAGGAAGGTTGTTCCCTACGTTATAGAAACAAGTGGAGGTATTGGAAGAACCATGCTTGCGGTTCTTCTTGATGCGTATCGCGAAGAGGAGGTAGAGGGCAGGGAGAGGATCGTTCTCGGCCTTCACCGAAGCCTGGCTCCTATCAAGGCTGCGGTATTGCCTCTTTCAAAAAAGCTGTCCGGGCATACAATGGAAGTCTTTGACCTGATAAGACCTCATTTCCCGATACAGTTCGATGATACCGGCTCGATCGGAAAACGCTACAGGAGAATGGACGAAGCAGGTACTCCATTCTGTATAACTTTCGATTTCGATACGCTTGATGATAACAGTGTCACCATCCGAGAGAGGGATTCTCTGGGCCAGATAAGGATACCTGTTGAGACCCTGGTTGAAAAGCTGAAGGATCTCATGGATAACGGCTGGTCTGCTGCGAAGTAATGAAACCTTTTTCAGTAGTAGTTCCGACATGGAAGAACCTGGAATATCTCGATCTCATGTACAGGGGGCTTACAGGTAACAGTGCAGTACCTCATGAGATTATTATCTTCTTCAACGAATTCGATGAATCATGTGAAGACTGGGCTCGTGGGAAAAACATCCTGCCCTGCGGATCATCGAAGAATACAGGTGTATGCACAGCTGTCAACAGGGCTGCTTCGAAGGCAACAACTGATTTTATCTGCTATATGAACGATGACATGTACCCGCTTCCCGGCTGGGATACCGCTCTTGCTGGATATTCTGGTCTTGCCGATAAACTGTGGCTTTCTGGAACCGCCATAGAACCAGGGAACTCCACTCCATGCTACATAGGCAACAGGAACTACGGTGATTCCCCCGCCTCTTTCGAGGAGGAGAGGTTATTAAGGGAGTACAGAACCCTCTTGCGGCCCTACAATGTAGTCAGCACATGGACTCCGGTTCTTCTTTCCAGAAGGGACTGGGAAGCCATAGGCGGGTTCGACGAAGAGTACTTCCCGGGTTTCGGCAGCGATCCCGATCTCGCCATGAAAATGTACAGGTACGGATGCAGGCACTTCATAGGAGTGGGTAACAGCCTGGTCTATCATTTCGCCAAAGGAACAACTGCCCGTTTCGACGGATCCACAACGATGGATCCACAGAAATATTTCAAGAGCAAATGGGGAGTAAGCTGGAAAAAATTCCTCAAGAAGGTCATCCACCGGAACTCTGTCATTTCCTCTGCGGTGCTTGATAAAACGCAATAAGAACCTTAGTCTACAGAGGTGATCACTTTCATCCTACTCTTGCCAGGAACCGGGGACCTACATCGCACTCGTCAGATCCGGTGAACGCCTTGGTAGTTGTAGTCTAGTATTGATACGGTAAGCTTCCCCCGCCTCTTTCGAGGAGGAGAGGCTATTAAGGAAGTACAGATTACACTGTGGTGTATACAGGGTGATATATGAGATCGAAGATGAGGAACTCATCATCTGTGCAGTCAGAACCAGACACAGGAAAAACGTATACAGGTAGAAATCGAACAAGACAAATGCAACGAATGCGGATTACTTCACCGCTGATGGCAGACATTGCAGCATGGGGAGCATGAATCCCTTCGGCGGGTCCACTCTGCCTTACAATACATGACTGGTGTTCAGACCATACTGATTTGTGCATGATAAGCTTGTAAATATTCCTGATTAACGAGTATGGGTGTACTTAAGAGAGTCTTGGAAAATGCAAATACTGAAGCTAGTCTTACAGACAATACTGATACTGTCGATTTCCAGCTGCGGATCCATATCGGAACAGCTAAGAGTACCGACAGTCATACTCAAGGACTCCAAGATCCACTCACCCTCTGATTGGAGCAAACCGGACCTCTGGCTGGTAACAGACTGGACTCTCCAGGAGCTTTCAACAGCAGCAGACGCGGAATTCCTTGACGATCTTGAGAAAGACGTAATACTGCATTTGAATATGGCGCGGACTGATCCGGCTCGTTACGCACACGATTTCATAGAACCAAGGATGGAGTACTTTTCCGGTACAGTGTATCGGGAACCGGGAGAATTGACACTTGTAACCCAGGAGGGTGTGCAGGCAGTTGAAGAGTGTGTTTCAGACATGGAAGATACCGAGCTGATGAACCCTCTGTTTCCATCGGAGGGTATTAGTATGGCTGCTTTGGATCATGCTCTGGATCTGTCGCTAACAGGAGAAACAGGTCATATCGGGAGCGATCAGTCGGAGTTTTCAGCCAGGATCGAGCGGTATGGGCAATGGTTTACTTCAATTGGAGAAGTCATCTCATATGGGCCGACTACCGGAAGAGAGATCGTAATTGGCCTTTTAATTGATGATGGAGTCTCTGACAGAGGACATCGAACGAACGTTCTCAATCCGAATTTCAGACTGGTAGGTATTGCAATAGAAGAGCATCCTGCCTATGGAAATGTGTGTGTCATCGAGTTTGCAAAGGATTACACATGCTCCGAAAGGTAATTTGCTTTATAAAAAAGATTCAAACAGGAGCAATCAGTTGATAACGAATCGAGCTGATTTTACAGGTTATGGGCGATATAGATGAAGATGATGATAGCGGCTTCATGATCGACGATATTGTTGAAAAATTTCTCAGAACAGGTACATGTTCCAGTTCCGGTTGTATCCTGTATTTCGGTTTTCCGGGGACATGAAACACGTTCATGTCCCCGAAACCACCAACAGACAGTATCTTATCTGATCACAATCATGCCGGTTGATGCTGTGAATGATTCGGAAGAAACCCTCACATGATACAGTCCTGAAGGCACTGCGTTGCCAGAGCTGGCTTCAAGGTTCCAGACCATGCTGTGGGAACCTGCAGCAAGTTCATCTCTGGTCAGAGTTGTTACGATTCTTCCGGTGATGTCAAAAACATCAATACGTACAGGACCGTCCTGTGCAAGGCTGAAACTGATAACAGCACTGCTGAAGGCAGGACTTGGCGAAACGGGATTCAGGTTGTTGAAGTAAACTTCTCCGGTTTCAGGTTCACATATACCTACGCCTGTAACATCAATAGTTCCTTCATACGTGTTATGATTGTGAGCCCATACATAGATGTTTATCGTTCCCAGAGTTGCAGGGCTGACGAAGATGTCGGCAATACCGGAGGCATTTGTGTATTCCACTTCGTATACCTCACCTGTCTGCCAGTCGCCTTTCTGCAGGCATACACGGGCATCGGCAAGAGGGCTGCCTTCGCTTGTAACCTCCACATGAATATCTCCAGCACTAACGATGTTTGAAGTATGAGAAACAGACATGTCTATAGCTTCAACTGTCCACATTGGAAGTTCTGGATCACCGAACAAGTTGTAGGTTTTAAGACACCAGTCCAGAGTCTTTACTTCATTGCCATCGAGATCAAAGCTGTCTGCAAATGCGGATGGCGGAGTAAAATAATCCTTGCTTGTCAGGTGAGCTATACCGAGCTCGTAGATATCATCAAGGAAGTACTTGTAGTAGAACTTCTCGCATAAACGCTCGCTTGGTCCAAGACCTGGCGCCCCGTAATGTCCCCAGCCATACCTGGCGTTCATCGCAACAAAACCACCACCGTTCGGGCTGGCTTGCCAGGCATCGCTGAAGCATTCTACACCATCAAGATGACCGCTAGAACAGCATATTGCATTCAGGATGGCAACACTATTTTCAGTGGAAATATTAGTAAGGCTCATGACATTACTATTAGAATAGCTGCCTCCAGGTACCGAGAAAGAAGTTTGGCTGCCATGAGCAGCAACATACGCATGATGCGGCCCGGCATTGAACATCGCGTCAGTAATCGCATGACTGTTGTTACTGGTGGATTCATAGCATTTTTCTATTTCCCAGGTACCCGGCACATAATCCGAGATCATCTCTGCACTGACACTTCCGTAATAAGGGGGAGAGAAAAGAAGTTCCGTGCTGTGGCCAATTCGCATTTCAACCGGGGCTGTATCGAAATAATCACCCGTTCCTGTAGACCAGCTAATCATGTGTTCGTAAAAAAGCACCTTTTTAACAAACAGTTCCGCTTCACCTGTGGTATTTACACTGGCTCTTCCAACCCACAGATCGGGATGATAATCAATGTTATCGGCTATTTCTCCCCATATATGGTTGAAGTTGGTATCCCAGAGATCGGCACCCGGTGCAGTGTCATTGATATCAGAGAAATAGAGATCACAGGGTGCATATTCAGTGTAGCTAAAGGTGGACATGAAAGCATCCCTGCAAGCCACTTTGTCATCATCTCCGACAATCAGGACATAATCGGTACCCTCATCGCGACAGTCGGTCAGGAAGGCCCGTATATCCTGCTGAAGATCCCAGTAGTTATACTGTGACTGCACCCAGGTTGTTGTATAGATATTGGTGGGTATGCCCTTGGCGGTTTTCCAGTTGGCCAGTTCCTCCATGATTGTTTCGTAATCGGGATGGGTGATGATGACGTACTGGCCATAAAGAAGGTCTTTTGCGTCAATCAGAACTGCACCGGAAGATGAAACATCCGATGGATTAACAACCATGTTGCGGACGATTTCCTGAGCCCTCAACTCACTGGCTTCGGTACGCCTGCTAACTAGGTTCACCGAAGGATCAGATTCATATTCAATTTCAATCACAAGATTGCTGAGGATTTCAAGCTGTTCGGTTACCGGGTTCCAGCGAGCCGGATACGCAGTCAGATATGCCACTGGAATTCCCCAGATCACACTTGAACTGTTCAACTCAACGGAAGCTGAAGGATAAGCAACATTAAGCTCGTAGATATGAGCATCGGGTTCTGCCGGTAAAGCCAGTTCCGGTCTTGAAAGGGGATAGCACCCCGATGAGGGCATGATATAATGCGATCCATCGATGGTCATGTAACTTTCATCGATGATTTCGAAACCTGTCGCCCTGCAGCCGGTCGGCAGAGCGAGTTGAACCGGCAGGATAGGGAGACTCGGTGCTCCAGGAGTATAGGTTGTGTACGCCTGAGGATGTGTGACAGAAGTGTAAACTCCTCTATTGTTGATCGAGAGCTGTGCCGGGTTCAGCGGCACATTCACGATCATGCTGCTGGCAGAGATTGTCTCCGACAGCAGAAAAAGAACAGCCACAAACGAGAGTATTTTCATGCTGGTTTCCTCCTGTTATGAAGTATTACTACAACAGTTACTTGAACTCTATAAGATAGAGGTCATGGAAGTATTGTAATGTATAAATTGTAATGCTATTAACACATAGTTGAAAGTTTAGTTTCAAAGACCGGTCAAGTCAAGAGACATAAACGGGAGTCCGTATTATTCAGAAAGAAGAAATTGATAAGAATGAAGACAAAGAACCGGATTCTCCAGTCAAGCTTGGGAATGACGTACAGTTCCGAGCAGTCATCGGTCATTCGTAACATTGACCAGGCTGGAGTACCGTATGTATGATCAATATTGAAGGAGGGCTCATGTTAATACTGCTATCTGCTTTAATGCTGAGTACTGGTTCTGAATACGACTATTCCCGTGTTGTTATGACAACGTATCCGGAAGGTTACATTCCTGAAACAATGGAAGAATGGCAGACAACACAATTTCTCCCTGTTCCGCTGATTGTTAATACATTTCTAAAGACCGGTTCTGAATCTGATGAAACCAGTTTTCTCGTAATTTTTGAAAATGGTCTTGCTCCTGCTGTTGGTTCTGCTCTGATCGAACAATGGGCTACAGATATAAGCTGCAATGGACTTACCGTGGAAGTCGTGGAAGTCACCTACAGCACACCGGAAGAATTGAAAAATTACCTCGTAGATTGTCATGATCATGGTCTTGAAGGTGCTGTTTTAGTTGGCGACCTTCCGGTTGCCTGGTCGATGATAGACAACGAGTTCATAGATTCGAGTGAAGAGTTTCCGTCCGACTACTTTTTTATGGATCTGAATGGAAGCTGGCAGGATTTATGGATTGGATATCCGTCACAGGGAACACCTGGTCAGGATGGAAAATACGATACCTGGTCAGGAGAACTTGATCCTGAGATTTACATCGGCAGGATTCTTACAAGCAATCTTGGTGATGAAGTCTCTCTTATAACATCATATCTTAATCAGAATCACAGCTGGCGCGATGAGGGCGATACTGAACCTCTTCAGGCACTCTGTTATGTTGATGACGACTGGGCTTACTGGGGTTTGGATTTCCAGCAGGATATGCAACTGCTGTATCCAAATACTGATCTTGTTAACGATAATGAAGTAACTACCGACTCTGATTATGAAAACATTCGCTTGCCTGCAAGTTATTCCTGGATAAGTCCTTTTGTTCATTCATGCCCTTATTATCATCTCTGGTATACAGGAATGTATCCAACGTACAATTACGAAGTTGTTGCAATTCAACCACCGGCTCACTTCTATAATCTGTTTGCATGTTCCAATTGTAGATTTACCACCAGTGACTATATGGGTGGATCATACGTTTTTCTGAATACCAATGGTCTTGCTGCTGTGGGAAGTACTAAGTCCGGTGCCATGCTTCGGTTCGGTTTTTTCTATGAACCCATGGGAAACGACGGATCAATAGGAGAAGGATTCAGCGACTGGTGGAATCAGATAACCTCAAATGGATTTACAGGATCCGAGAGATCATGGCATCTGGGAATGACCCTGCTTGGAGACCCCACACTGGTTCCATCGATGGCATTCGTATCAGTTCCGGAAGACGAAAACCCTTTATCGGAATCAGTATTTATATCCGTTGTGAGCAATCCCTGTTGTGGAACTGCCATATTCCATACAGGGAATATGGGGGAAAGTCTGCTCAGTATCTGGGATATTTCAGGTAGACTAATCGATGAAATGATCTGTAACTCAGAGGAATTCCTGCTTGATGTTTCTACATACAGTACGGGAATATATCTGGTCGAGCTTCTTCCTGTAGATGGAGCCGCCAGATCCTGCACAATGTTCACCGTTCTTCATTGACAGCATATTACCTGTATTAATAGAGTTAAGTGAGAGAATATTTGAAAAGAAATGTAGACCCTACATAATCATCGTTGGGTCAGGAGATGAAAACTATCAGAACCATCTCAATCGTCGCAGTTCTTATCTTGCTGGCCGGTTGTACCGGTGAGCTGTCCGATACCACCACGCCGCTAACAGTCGTCGGAGTGATAGACCTGGCTGGAGAACGTGTTATTCTCTCATACGGGATGCCTATTTCTGCCGAGGGCACCCCTGAGCATCTTCCCGAATCAGACGATATGACTTCCTGCATCGTGGTAGATGCGAACGGTAACTTCCAGGAGACGTTTCTGCAACTCAAACTTGAGGATTACACCGTGATCGTGCCGACGGAGATGGAGCTTTTTCGGGAGGAGCACTTGGTTGATGTAGGAGTTCTTCGTGTTCTGTACCAACCCTAGGGAGATCTATTCCATAGACGCCTTAGCATGATTTTCGACTCGCGAAGCAAGTTGAGATCGCTTGACTTTCGGGGTAGCGTGCGGATCGACCCGCGCGCGAAAACGATATCCCTATATATATTGCCAGAGAGCACCGAATAGAACCAGTTCCAAGCATATCATTTACCTATGACAAGGTGGTCCTGCATCTGAATAAGCGGTTTGCCGGTTTTGTAGAAGTTGCCGTAAACGTATTCGGTTATCTCTTCCTTCTGATCAAGGGTATAATCATGCACGTTCGGATAAAGAAGTATCATCCATATCACCGCCATGAATTTTTCGAAATCATCGTTAAAGAATTTGACCCTGTGGGTTTCAACATGAATATCAGCTTTCCTAAAGCTTGAGCTTCTACCGAGAGTTTTGCTGAATAAGACAAGATCCTGGTCGTTCCTGCATCCGAAGAATTTTCCGGCAAAGTGATTGTAAAGCCATGTGGTGGAATTCTTTTCCCTGCAGTCTGAAGACATCATAACTGCATGGATGAATCCCTTGAACGACAGGATGGTACTGTAGAGGCTGCTGAACAGCTCGGCCCAATCAGACTCGCTTGCGTAGTAAAGAGAATGATGCAGTGTGATAAGATCCTGCCTGCTGCCTCCCAATTCTTCCCTGAGAAACCGCTGTGCGTCTTCAATGCAAACAAGAGTTTTATTGTAATCCGCCTGAATGGTCGATACATGATCTATCCAGTGGCTCTTTATCCGTCTGTCAATTACGGACAGAGGAATTCTATCGATATCAAGAAGGAACAATCCTTCCCTGAACGACGCCTCGAGAATCTGAAACTGGGGCTCAGAACCCGAGCCGATTGAAAGAGCCTTTAGGTTGCGGTCAAGGGGAACCGATCTGAAGATTTCCCTGACTATACGCATCAGCTCTTCTGCAATATCAACCTTGTCACTGCTGTTCTGCGACCAGATCGTATCTTCATCGTACATGTCAACTTCTCCGGCGCGTATACCTTTTTCTATCAGTCTGTTCTTTGCGGATTTACTGTTCATAGCCGTATACTCCCTCTTTTCTGTTCTACCATCGTTCAATAGATCGACGAAGTATAGTACTTCCCCTTCAAATGGAGTCTGGAGGGTATACCTGGAGGTGCATATTCCTGAACCAGATGATCCGTATTCTGTCCATGCTTCTTAAGCAGGGCTTCCGCGTAGGCGGAACGGGACTGCGAGTATTTGCCCGAGGCGATTACAAGACCGGACTGCTCCTTCTTAGTAAGCTTGGGCAGAATCCCGGCAAGCCAGTGAATAGGGGTGTGATTCCTCCAGCTGTCGACAAACACTCTCTGAACCCTTCCTGAGAGGAGATTCTCTGAGAATGTGGTCCTTTCAGATCCTGTCTCTCCGCAGAGAACCGATGTTCTGACAATCAGAGCATCTGTATCAGCTTTCTGTACAAGTATGTCCGCAACAAGCTTTGTCCATCCGTAAAATGACATTGGAACCGCCGGAGAAGCTTCGCTGTAGGGAGGGGTTCCGCCGCTGTATACAAGATCCGTTGAGAAGTGAATCAGTTGTACGGCATTTCTCCTGCAGTATTCCGCCAGTGTGCGAGGCCATAGGGTATTCAGAATCCAGCTTTCCGCCGGATTATTCGCACAGTGGGAAGGAGAGGATACCGCAGCCGCGTTCACCACCATATCGAAATCTCTTCCAAGAAGGGTTTTTCTGTCCTCCCTGGAGAGAAGATCGCATCTTACAGTTCCCCCGCCTCCCCTTCGGGAGAGAGGAATGATATCCCATACATCCGAAAGGTCTTCAAGGATGACGGAACCCAGCCTGCCTGAAGCTCCGGTAAGAAGAACCCGGGGTTTCTTCAATTATGTCGTCTTTTCTCCGCGAACGGTTACGAAGGTTGCCGTGGCCCGGGCTTTCTCTTCCTCGCCCTGAAATACCGATGCTGAAAGCCTCAGAATCGGTCCTCTCCGTTCAACCAGTTCAGCTTCCACCCTTACCGTTTCTCCGGTGCGGACAGGTTTTATGAACTTGATCGAAATGCCGGCAGTGGCACAGAATCCCGCCACGCTCATGCCGGCATAGGCCATCGCCTCATCCAGCAGCGCCGATATCAGCCCTCCGTGAACGACACCGGTATATCCCTGGTGGCGTTTTTCAGGGATCCAGAGAATGGTTCCCTTTCCGTCCTTCCCGACCGGCTCAAGCTGAAGCCCGAAGGGATTTTTCTCCCCGCAAACGAAACAGTACCGGTCATCATCAAAGACGTCACTCATTCCGTCTCTCCTACAAGAACTTCCCAGGTTCCGAAACGATGTACTCGAAAATCCCTTCCGTTCCTACGATTATATTGCTTGACTCTCCCATGACGGTTTCAAGCGCCTCCAGGGATCTAATAAAACTGTAGAAATCGGGATAGCTGTTGAATGATTCAGCATAAATTGCCGCGGCAGTACTGTCAGCTATTCCCCTTATAGTGAGTGCGGACATGTTCGCCATGGCAGTTATGGAATCAACCTGCAGATCGGTGTTAGCTACTATGACTTCGGACATCATTCTGCCCTCCGCCCTGTACCGGTTGGAGATCCTGTTCCTCTCCGCCTGCATCCTGGTGAAGACGGCAGCCTGGTTCTCCTCCGGAAGGTCCGCCCGCTTGATGCGGACATCCACGATATAGATACCGTAGTCTTCCGCCATCTGTCTGCATGTCGACGTTACTCTCTCCAGTATGGCTATTCTCCCCTGGGATGGTACCATTCTGATCAGTTTTATCGTTTCGCGGATCTCTCCCTGTTCATCTATCTCAATGTCCTCCAGTGTATCTGCATAGGTGACATTGCTGACAAGCCTTACGTAATCTCCCAGACCGATGGGGGTGTTTGTACTTCTGACTATCTGGATGAGATTGCTGTTTCCAAGTTCCTGCCTGATCATAGAATAGATTATATCATCCAGCCTGGACAGCGCCCCGTTCTCGGTCCTTACCCTCCTGAGGAACAGAAGAGGATTCTCTATCCGCCATCTGGCGTAACAGTCGACCTGTATGTGTTTCTTGTCCCTTGTGACAACATCAGCGGGGGGATCGTCGTATTCGAGAATTCTGTCATCGAATATCTCCACCTGCTGAAGGAAGGGAATCTTGAAGTAAAGCCCGGCTCCCTGGCTCAACGCGACACCCGGAGTATTGGCATCTATCCATGCCTGAAGATCAGCCATCTGCTCGGGTGTTCTATCGCCTACTATCACGCGGATGGGATTTCCCAGCTGGAGTATTACCGCCTGTTCCAT
This sequence comes from Candidatus Aegiribacteria sp., assembly GCA_030638185.1. Classification (GTDB taxonomy): domain Bacteria; phylum Fermentibacterota; class Fermentibacteria; order Fermentibacterales; family JCC-6; genus Aegiribacteria. The sequence continues at coordinate 24,057 of DAOWFD010000382.1, read as the reverse complement.
TTCATTTATGGTGAAGAAAGCCCCAAGCACAACCAAAAGAAGGAAAAGTGCCGCTATGCCGTAAAGCATGTGTTTCAGGCGTCTCATTGGCCACCTCCAACAAGGTTGTAATGGGTCAGCGCACCTGCGGATTCATCAACTACGGTTATCGTTGCTGCATCTAGCAGGGCTGTAAGGGTTTCGAGATGAAGCCTTGTCGCCGTTACGTAAGGACTTTTCCTGTATTCCTCAGCGACCGCGGTGAACCTGAATGCCTCTCCGATCGCGCTGTTGACTCTGCCTGCACTGTAACCCATCGCGGCGTTTACCATTGACACAGAATCCGCCAGAGCCTGGGGAATCCGCTGATTCCTGTAACTTTCAGCCTCGTTTATATAGGCCTGCATATCCTCCCTTGCGGTGGCAACGTCTTTGAAAGCAGCCGAGACCGGCAGCGGAGGCTGAACATCCATCAGTTGAACGGCGATGATGTTAACCCCCATATTGTACTCATCCGAAATTTTCTGAACCATATCCATTATTCGGTTCTGGATTTCCAGTTTTCCGGTAGTAAGTACGGCATCTATCGCATTGTCTCCTACAACAAGCCGTGCGCTGGCTTCGGCGATATCCCTGAGGGTACCCTCCGGGTCACGGACATTGAAAAGGTAATCCGTAGCGCTGCCGACTCTGAACTGAACTGTTATCGCGCAGTCGATGATATTCTCGTCTCCGGTGAGCATCTGCGCCTCAGCCAGCATGTCCTTGTCGTTGGTGAAGCTGATGTAGCTCGGAGGATTACTCGAAATGGTTCTGAAGCCTATTTCTATCCTCTGAACAATGTTCACAGGCGGCTTGTAAACCGTCTGTACGGGCCACGGCCACTTGAAGTGAAACCCCGGTGGAGTAGTAGCGGTGTACCTGCCGAAAGTGAGTACTACACCCTCCTCCTCGGGGCCGACTATATAGAAGGGACCGCCCAGAATGATCCAGAGAAACACAACAAGTACGAGTGCCCCCCACTTGTAGTGACGGGAAGTCAGCGTCCCGGTTCTTATTACTTTCATTAAAACCTCCAAATTGCATTTTCAGTTCAATTGACTGATCTGTTACATCTCCTTGAGCTTACGCTGTAGAGTTCTGCGTCCTATACCCAGAAGCTCCGCCGCCCTGGTTCTGTTCCCCCCGGTGATCTCAAGGGTCTTTTTTATAGCCAGTCTTTCCAGCTCTTCAAGTGATACCGGCAGCTCCGTATGCAACTCAAGCGTCTCCCCGGAAGGCAGATCCGCTATCTCCGAAGGCAGATCTCCTGTATCTATCACACTTCCGGATATAATCAGAAGACTTTCCATAAGGTTTCGCAACTGGCGAACGTTGCCGGGCCAGCTGAATACCGCAAGGCGTTCAAGTGCTTCTGAGGTAATCTCCGGCAGAGGAAGGTTATGCTTCTCCGCAGCCTCTCTCAGGAATGACATGGCAAGCATGGGGATATCCCCTTTCCTGGACCGAAGAGGTGGAAGGTGAATTTCTATCACCTTTAACCGATAATAGAGATCTCCCCGAAATGTACCCTTCCTGACGGCCGCCTTAAGGTCACTGTTGGTTGCCGCTATAAGCCTTACATCAACCGGTCTGGGCTGATTACTTCCAAGCCTGGTTACGACATTCTCTTCAAGGATACGGAGCAGTTTTACCTGTACATCCGGAGGAATCTCCCCTATTTCGTCCAGAAGCAGAGTACCGCGGGTGGCAGCCTCGAACTTTCCTTCCCTTGATCTATCCGCTCCGGTATAGGCTCCCCTTTCATGCCCGAAGAGTTCGTCTTCAAGAAGAGTCTCGGGTATAGCGGAACAGTTGAGGGCAACAAAATCTCCCGTTCTCCCGCTGAGGGCGTGTATATGTTTCGCAAGAACATCCTTGCCCGTTCCGCTCTCCCCGGTTATAAGCACAGTAACCTTCACCGGAGCAACCCTGGTGGCTTTTCTTACCACATCACCCATAACGCGGCTTCTGTAAAGAAGAGGTGGAATGTCTTCTCTCCCTGCTGATTCGGAAGATGCCCTGCTTTCGATGGATTTTATGGAAAATGAGAACGCCCTTTGAATTGCCGCTTTCAGGGTCTGTTCGCCTTCGATGTGAAGGATAATATCCACTGCCCCGGATTTCATCCAGCTGACGGCATCCTCGGCACTTATGTTCTTCCCATAGATGACTATTCCTGTTGCAAGGTTCGCTTTGCGCAGGGTTTCAAGAAAACCGGAAATATGCATGTCACCTATACTGGCGGAAATAATGACAGCATTCACCGACCGAGATCTTATCTTCCGCAGGGTCTTCCTGGCAGTTGACTGGATACTGGCGCTGTAACCCATGGAGGACACTCTGTTCTTAAGACTCTGAGCTCTTTCCGAATCCTCATCGGCAATAAGAACAGTGCCTCTTCCGAGAGCGGTAATCAATATTATTCCCTTTCTATCATGAAGAGCTTAGAGCATCACTCTTCCGAAGGTTTCTTGAGTAGAAGAAACGGAGGCATGACCAGGGCATCTATACCTGTCCCGTAGAAACATCTTACAGCATCAACCGGTGTCGCGACGATAGGCTCACCTTTGATGTTGAATGATGTGTTAAGAATCACAGGTACTTTTGTTCTCCTGTAGAATGAGTTTATTACATCGTAATAGAACGGATTAGTTTCCCGGGAAACAGTCTGGACTCTCGCTGTTCCATCTACATGGGTGACTGATGGAATTTCCCGCATCTTTTCAGGAAATACGGGATAGGTCTTAATCATGTAAGGAGCAATCCCGCAGCCATCAAAATACTCTCCGGAATGTTCTTCAAGGCAACTGGGGCAGAAGGGTCTGAAGGGTTCCCTGTGCTTAACCATACTGTTCACAATATCCTTCATGTCATGCCTTCTTGGATCTGCAAGAATTGACCTGTTCCCAAGAGCCCTCGGTCCGAACTCCATTCTACCGTTAAACAGCGCTACGATCTTGCCATGTTCTATCAGCTCAGCAGTCTTATCCGCAAGGTCATCCGGCCTTTCCCATGACAGCCTGGCCACCCTCAGTACACTCAGTATCTCCTCTTCCGTATATGAAGGGCCCAGATACATACTCTCCGGCTTTACAAAAGGGATTTCGGGGTAGAATTTCCTGTGAACCTGCAAAGCTGCCCCTGCAGATGTCCCCGCATCATGGGATGCCGGAAAGGGGTAGACTTCGAGGTAACCGGCTTCTCTTTCTAAAAGACCGTTCATTACGCAGTTAAGCCCGACTCCTCCGGAAATCACCAGTCTGTCCATTCCCGAGATATCCCTCAGGTAACGGGCCAATGAAAGCCCTGTCTCCTCCAGAGCCCTCTGGGCGGAACAGGCTACATTCATATGTACATCGGTAATATCAGATCCTGGTTTCCGGGGGGAACCTATTACCTTCTGTACCTCCTGTGAGAAGTACGATTCATGCACTCCCCTGTGAATATCAAGCAGCCGGGTATTCACCGTTATTCTGCCATGGGTGCTGCTGATGATTTTCCGGAAAATATCGAGAAACTCCGGTTCACCGTAGCCGGATAGTCCCATTATCTTGTATTCGTCATTATCCGGAATGAATCCAAGGTGCCTGGTGACAGCGCTGTAATAGATCCCCGGGGAGTTAGGGAACCTTGATAATGAGTGGATCCTGAATTCGTTTTTTCCGTAACTGGCCAGAAGGCTTGTATTTCTCTCTCCTACACCATCCATAGTCAAAACGGCGGTGTTATCAAATCCCGAGAAGAAAACAGCTGCATCAGCATGTGCCATGTGATGCTCTACGAAACTGACAGGTGCCGCAAGCCCTGCCCCGAGGTGGGAACGGACAGTTCCGCCTATGTTCCGCATCCTCCGGGCACCGTTCAACTGTGAGAGAAGAAAGTAAATCCCTCCCTTTTTAAGGAGGTAATGCCGGCTGTAGGAGATATTTTCCCTCATTACAAGACCGGGAAGCATGTAGAAAGCTATATGATCGATACGCTCAGGTCTTATTGAAGCTTCCTTCATAACGTATTCAACGGCCTTTTCAGGGTACCCCGGATAGTGCTTGATCCTCCTGAATCTTTCCTCGTCTGCCGCTGCCACAAGCTCCCCGTCAAGAAGGAGAACAGCTGCCGCATCGTGTTTGTAACAGTTAATACCAAGAATTGTTGCCATTTTTCTCCAGAATTCGGGAGTTTCCGCCCGGCAGGTAACTTATGCTTCCAGTTGGTGTAACAGGTATAATATACTTTCGCCCGTATATGAGGAAGTATAAGGGAGTCCGGAATACCTTCCAAACGGATTGTATGTACCGTTCCGCTTCATTATTCGGGGATCATTTTCAGCCATAGATCGCAACGGTCCCTGAAGGCACTGAATTCAACCATATCCTCCGGGGCCAGATGTCGCCTGTGAGAACTGTAGAACAGGTAGGGGTCGATAGGGTTTCCGTTTTCATCATTTATCTGATAATGAATGTGCGGCGCTGTTGATGTAACCCCGGTGCTGCCAACATATCCGATTATGTCGCCTTTTTCCAGTATCGATCCCTCGCGGATTCCCTCAGCGACTCCCTGCAGATGGAGGAATATTTCGCTGTATCCACCGCCGATTCCAATCTCAATACAGTTACCGTTATAATCAAGATTCCAGTTCAGCCTGGTTACCGAACCACCTCTACAGGTACGGACGGGAGTTCCTTCGGGAGCTTTGTAATCAACACCGGAATGATAATGGTTATCCCTGGGTTCGCCGTATGGCCCTGTCATTTCTTCGAAGATTGTTATTGGCATGTAGTTAAGCATTTTCATCACTTCCGTTCCATCGGAGTAGTAGTGAGAAGGGTAATTATCTCCGGTCATTCTGAAACTGTAAACCGAAAAGGAGCTGTTCGAAGTTCCTTCACTTGGTACATATCTCAGAGCAATAACCTGGTTCTCCCGTCCTGTCTCCCCTAAAAGAACGTAGAGCGAATCTCCGGCATTCATTCCGTTCCAGGGATCGGAATCCCACCACATACACCTGACTATATGTGCTCCCAGAACATCCGGTTCTGGAACTCTATCAACCAGGCTTGCATATATGGAACCGTTGATCTGCAGAGCGATTCTTTCCCAGGGACATTCAGCCGGATCAGGCTCGATCGCCAGGATACTGTCCGAAGCAGGAACGTCCGGAATCAGAGTTGCCACCGAATCAGGTTTCGACAGCGTATCGAGACAAGAAGATACTACGGTATCTTCAAGCAAAAGGGTATCAGCGGTCAGCAGAGAATCGTCTGGAACGATGTCCTCCGCCCGAATCACTATTTCTCCCTCTTCCGGTTCTCCTCCGCAGGATATCACGAAGGAAACGGAGAGAAGCAGTATCGATGCAGTCAGAATTCTCAAATGGAATTCCCTCTTATTCGTCAAAATATTGACATCCATCAGAATAATGTTACTATATAAACAATATGAATAACAATAATACGAAGAAAAATAGAATACTGGTAATCGATGATGAAGAGCATATTACATCTTTTCTAAAGGAAACACTTGAACTTTCCGGATACCTTTGCGACACAGCGGAGTGTGGAAAAGAAGGACTTCGCAAGCTCAGAAAAGATAACGGCTATGATCTTCTGATAACCGATATAAGGCTGCCCGATATTTCCGGGCTTGAGATTCTTGAAATAACGGGAAAGAAGTACCCTTTTCTTCCCGTAATAGTGATCACCGGTTTTGCTACCATCGAGAGTACCAAGACGGCGCTGAGGCTGGGAGCTATGGATTACATACCAAAGCCTTTCACCACGGGGACAGTACTGGCTGCAGTAAACAATGCCATTCATGCATCATTCAGTCCGATCAGGGGTAGAAGATTCCGGAAGATAGTATACAGAAGCCATCTCATGGAACAGTTGATGGAGCTGGTAAACAAAATTGCGAAGACGGACAGCACCATCCTTGTTACCGGAGAGAGTGGAACCGGCAAGGAGCTGATAGCGCGGGCTATTCACAACAATTCCCTGAGATCCACTCAGCCGTTCATATCGGTTAATTCAGGTGCCATCCCGGAGGGGCTTCTTGAAAGTGAATTGTTCGGTCATGTCAAGGGAGCTTTCACAGGCGCAACAGCCACAACCCACGGACGGTTTCATGTTGCCGACGGGGGAACGCTTTTCCTGGATGAGGTGGGAAACATGAGCCCTGCTATGCAGGTCAAGCTCCTCAGGGTTCTTCAGGACGGGGAATTTTCGCCCGTCGGGAGTTCTGATGTTCAAACCACAGATGTCCGACTTATCACTGCCACCAATATTAACCTCGAGGAGGCAATGAGTAAGAACGAGTTCAGGGAAGACCTTTACTACAGACTCAATGTCATTGAGGTTCACGTACCTCCTCTCAGACATAGAACCGACGATATTCTTCCTCTTACAGAGCATTTTCTTTCAAGACTGACGGGCTCTGAGAAGCAAGATTCATGCGTTCTGAGTTCCAGTTCAGTCTCAATTCTTCTTTCATATCACTGGCCGGGAAACGTCAGGGAACTGGAAAACATCATGGAGCGGGCCTGGGTTCTGTGTGAGAACAATGTAATACTGCCGAAGGATCTTCCCGGAAAAATGCTGCCCTCACATGGCAATCTGCCGGATATCCATCCCTCCAGTGATGGAATCCAACTTGATTCCCTATTGGAAAACATTGAGAAGCACTATATCATTAATACACTGAAGCAGAGCAAAGGGAATAGAACACTTGCAGCCAGGCTGCTCGGCCTTAAAAGGACCACCCTTCTTGCTCGGATAAACAGTCTCGGAATAGCAAAAGATACAGGCAGGAAGTGAATGACTGCGAAGGCCAGGATCCTGGTAGTGGATGATGATGAGAGGGTAAGAACCTTTTGCCGGGAAGTTCTTGAACTCCAGAATTTCTTCGTCGAAGAAGCTGAGAATGGTGCGAAGGCCCTGGAAATCCTTAAAAAGACATCCTTCAGCTTGATACTCAGCGATATAATGATGCCTGATATCGATGGTCTTGATCTTGCATCAAAGGTAAGAGATGAGTACCCTGACACTTTCGTAATCCTTATTACCGGACATGGCTCAATCGATTTAGCGAAGGATGCTATTAAGAGAGGAGCTTTTGACTTTATTACGAAGCCCTTCAAGATGGTGGAACTCAACCAGACGGTTGACAGAGCCCTTGAAGTACGAGGAAAACAGCTTTCAGTTCTCCCTTCACCTGAACTGAAAGACCTTTACGATCTAACCGTTAATATCAACATCTCCAAACAGTCCCTTCAGTCATATCTGGATAATCTGGTCATCAGCCTGAAAAAGACTTTCAGGGGAGATTCTGCGAGGATATACCTGGCGGAAGAGCCCGGAGGACTTTCTCTTCTGAGAAAGACAGGATCTGGAAATGAAGAGCTTCTGAACGAAGAAGTCTGGGAGTCTACAAGTAAAGTGGCCCTGCGAAGCGAAGGGGGTTATCTTGCAGGTGAAGGCTCGGAACACCCTTTTCCCGAGAACACTGGAATATTTTCCCTGATGGCTGTTCCAATTCCCAGTCCGGAGGGCAACCTCGGAGTATGCCTGGTCACGAGATCACATTATCCAGCGTCCTTCACCTCGCGCGATCTTAAACTCATGGGACTGTTTTCCGCTCAGGCGGGTAATCAGCTTACGACCTACGGGATGGCTTCCAATCTCAGAGAGCAGGCCGATAATCTCGAGAAGGTTAACATGCTCGCCGCGGAATTTTCCTCTTTCCTCGATACAAGCCATGTTCTTTCCTCCATAAGCCTGGGGTTAAAATCCATGGTTGCATTTGACCTTTTCGGAATTTTCCTCAGCGGTAAGGATATGATACCTCTCAGTTACATGCTGGTAAGATCCGATATTCCCGAAGATGTTCTTGGGACGGATTTCCGCACTTTTCTTGAGAAAACACAGGACAGCAACGACGTTAAGCTTTTCCTCGACAGTGGAATCAGGGATTCTTTCGCCAGCGCAAGGGCCGCCGACTGGCAGAGTCCACCTGTTGTAGATATTCTGGATCTTGGCGAATTCGGTTCGTTCAGGGGAATGATAGCACTTGCAAGTTGGCCTAAGGAGAAGATATCCAGCAGAGTTCCATCATACATTCCCATCCTCATAAGGCACGCTGCTGCGGCTGTGAGTAATGCCTACCTGTTTGAAACAAGCGAGAGAAACTACATCCAGGCCATCTCGGCTCTGGCCAGCGCAGTAGACGCTAAGGACCCCTATACTCACGACCACTCCAGGAACGTAGCGGCATATGTCTCCAGTATCGCCGCGCGAATGAGACTTCCTTCCAGAGAAATCTCTCTGCTGAATAACGCCGCCCTTCTTCATGATATAGGTAAGATAGGCATACCTGAAGCAATATTGAACAAGGAAGGTTCCCTTACGCGGGAGGAGTACAGTGTCATCATGACTCATCCGGAGGTAGGTTACAATATCCTCAGGCCCGTTACCGCATTCGCAAGTTTCATAGACGCGGTCAGGTACCATCACGAAAGATTCGACGGAAAGGGTTATCCGGCCGGGCTTTCAGGAGAAGATATACCTTTCCATGCCAGGATGCTCGCTGTCGCTGACTGTTTCGATGCCATGACATCAGATCGGATTTATAGAGACTCACTCAGTATTGATTTCGCGATAAGTGAAATAGAAAAGAACAGTGGGACTCAGTTTGACCCGCGGATAAGCAAAGCCATCCTTTCTGTTCTGAAAACAACCACACCTGAAGAGATTATTGACCAGTACATATCAATGGGATCGAACCAGGTTATGTTTTCGTAGAATACTGCTCATATGAAATTCATACTCGAATAGTTAGTCATGCTGTATATTCCAACATGAAAATACATACATAAGAAAGGAATACAGATGCCTGATATAATCGATATTCACGCACGCCAGATCCTCGATTCCAGAGGAAATCCCACGGTTGAGGTCGAGGTTTTCCTTCTCAACGGAGGCTGGGGAAGAGCGGCTGTCCCAAGTGGAGCCTCAACGGGGGAACATGAAGCTGTTGAGTTGAGAGACGGCGGCGACTCTTACGACGGGAAAGGCGTGCTGAAGGCTCTTGAAAACATTGAAAAGCTCATTGCGCCGGAGATATACGGTCTTTCGGCAATGAACCAGGCATCAATCGACGAAATAATGATCCAGCTGGATGGAACTCCCAACAAGGGCAGGCTGGGAGCGAACGCCATGCTGGCTGTTTCAATGGCGGTATCCAGGGCAGCAGCAAGCCACCTCGGGCTTCCCCTGTACAGGTATCTTGGCGGCCCGGGAGCAAGACACCTTCCGATACCTTTCATGAATATTCTCAACGGAGGAAAGCATGCTTCGAATCCTATCGATATACAGGAATTCATGATAGTTCCCGCAGGATTTGAATGTTTCAGCAGAGCCCTTCAGGCGGGAACAGAAATATTCCATGCTCTGAACCGCAGAGCATCGTCTATGGGTCTTTCAACTGCCGTGGGCGATGAGGGGGGACTGGCCCCTGACCTGCCTTCCAATAATGCAGCTCTGGAGATGATCGTTGACAGTATTACGGATGCGGGATACACGGCCGGTGAAAATGTCTTTATCGCTCTTGATCCGGCTGCAAGCGAATTCTACAGAGATGACCGTTATTTCATGCACGGATGTGATCCTGACGGGCTGACTTCCGACCAGCTGGTGGAATATTGGAGAGAGTTGATCAATGACTTCCCCATTGTAAGTATCGAGGACGGGCTGGCCGAGGATGACTGGGAAGGCTGGGTGAGGATGAACCGCCTTCTCGGGGACAGGATACTTATTATCGGAGACGATCTTCTTGTAACCAGTGAGGAAAGGCTGTCAAGGGCTATCAAGTGCTCTGCGGCCAACTCGATCCTTATCAAGTTGAACCAGATTGGAACAGTAACCGAAACGATTAACACTGTGAACCTGGCCCAGAAGAACGGCTGGAAGGCGGTTGTGAGCCACAGGAGCGGTGAAACGGAGGATACATATATCAGTGATTTTACTGTGGCCATGAACACTGACCTTCTGAAAACAGGATCCTCCTGCAGAACTGACAGGGTTGCCAAGTACAATCAGCTGCTGAGAATAGAGGAAGAACTCGGGACTCAGGCTGTTTTCAGAGGAGCACAAATATTCGAAAAAACCACCGAGGTCTGATTTGAGGCGCCGGGGCAACGGCAACAGAAGATTGTTTTATGTAATACTTGTTTCAGTCTTCGTAATAGTTGCCGCGATTCTTGTCTTCAACAGACATGGATTCATTGCCCTTGCTGGACTGAAGGGAGATGTCGACAGTATCTCACTGTTAATCGACGACCTTCAAACGGAAATAGATTCTCTTGAATCGGAGATCCAGCGGCTACGAAGTGATTCCCTCTTTCTGGAAAGAATGGTAAGGGAAATTCTTGGGTGGGGCCGCCCGGGTGAATACATTGTAAGATTCACAGAGCCCGATTCACCGGGAGTTCCTTTCTGAAAACCGGAGAATTTACCTGCAGAATCTCTTCCGTCGGGAGAAGAGGTGTCACAATCATCGATGAGAGCGGCTTCGAGACGGGAGCAAGAGTAGCCGGGCGGGTCTACCATGAAATACAACCGGTGACAGGTGATTACGCTCTCGCAGTCACAACCGGTGCCATACCGCTTGTTGAAAGAATACTCCCGAGATCCGGTGTCCTTCAGCGTACATCGTCGAACGGCGTATCAACGCAGATAATTGCCGCCAACGTGAACATGGTCCTTGTAGTCACCTCGATTAAGTGGCCTGCTTTCAGTGACGGTTTTCTCTGCAGGGCTCTTGCAGCTTCCAGCTGGAAGGAATTGAAAGCGACAATTGTGCTGAACAAGATGGATCTCTGCCGCAGCCAGGATGAAGAGCTGAAAAACAGGATCCTCGTCACATATAACCTCGAGAGAACAGGTTATTCTCTCTTTCCGGTCAGCTGCATAACGGGTCACGGCATGGATGAACTGCTTGAACACATAAGGGGTATGACCGTTGTCATGACAGGGCCGTCCGGAGTGGGAAAAACCTCGCTGGTAAAGTATTACAATCCATCCCTTGAAGTAAGGATAGGCAGCCTTAATCCTAAGACCAGCAAAGGGAAGCATACTACGGTTGCCACCAGACTGATTCCTCTGGAAAGAAATACTGCCGTTATCGACACTCCCGGTTTGAGAATGTTCTCCATTGATCATATTCCCCGGAATGATCTGCAGTTCTGTTTCCCCGAATTCAGACATTGTCTTGGTGAATGCAAGTTTCGAGACTGTCTGCACCTTTCCGAACCCGGTTGCGCAGTTAAATCAGCGCTTGATAATGGATCAATATCGGACATACGCTACGGGAAATACGTCGATTTCATGAACGAAAAGGACTCTTGAGTTAAGGGCTATCTCCTTCTGAAGGAGAAATCCCTACCGATCTCTTCAAACAGTTTCCGCCATGGTTCCCACAGCTCAGGTCTTTTCTTCTTAATATCCCGGATATTCTCCCTGGCTATAAGGAACCCGAACAGAGAAATGAACGCCAAAAGAAACACCTCCAGCAGGATAAAAATCTTTTTGGGTTTACTCTTCCAGCCGGGATGTCTTGGCGGATCCAGAACCCGTATATGGATTTGTTCCCTGTTTTCTGAAGCTATTACCTCCTGCAGACTTAACTGAATGGTATTTGTAAGCATCAGAGCCATATTGTAATCCGCTTTGAGAATAGCGTATTCGAAGCTGATGTCAGTAAAGTCTTCCAGGTTTACAGATGGCATGATATCCTCGTAACCCGGGGCTGCCACACCCGATTCAAGCATGTTTATCACATCCAGCAGTTCCGCTGCTTTCCTTTCCTTGTACAGAATAGTAGCGCTTGGAGCACCGGATACGCCCTGCCTCAGGGCGGATACTTCCATGATGAGTATAGAGTATTCCGTTTTCAGTGAACCAAGGCGGTTGATATACGCTGTCATCTCCTGTTCGGGAGCCACCATGTCATGTTCCTCTTCAAACCTCTTAATAGCAAGGCTTGTACTTACAAGCATACTATCAGCCATATCGGCACGTATTTCCAGATAGAATCTTGTCTGGTGTAGCCGGCTTGAGACAATGTCTATATTTATGCTGTCAAGGGTAGAGATAATGGATTCGGAAATTTCAACAGCGTACCATGGATTCCCAGCGGTGTACTCTATTCCAATAAATCCAGCCGGAGTTACATTCGCTGAGAAGTTCTCCCTGAACTTCATCCTTGCCCAGTAGAGCCCTACTTGCTCATTCTCATCGTAAATGCTTCTGAGGTCTGTTGAATCGATGAAAGCTGTTGACAGAATTACATGCTCTATAAGGGATCGGCTTTTCAGTATCTCATCGTAGACATCCGACATAGTGGTCATCAGGGGCAAAGAGAATCCCATTCCTCCGCTGAAGTAACCGGCAAACTCGGAAACCCCGAGACCGGCAATGGAAAGTCCCGAAGGTGCCTGGTCCTCGGGAGGCATAATTACAGTAGTTACTGTGTATTTCTTTTTCAGCATGAAAGTAATGACAACAGTGGGTATCATGATGATAAGAAGTGCCTTTACGAGAAACCATCTGTTTTTAAGCAGAAGGTAGAGGTACCACAGGGGCCGTCTTCCCTTATTCATATCAGTTCAGACTCTTCCACGCGATAACTATCGACGCAATGCTCGTAAAGATCAGCAGAGGATCCTGCCAGCCCACTAAAATCTTTCGGGGAACTGTAATCGCAGCTCCGGGAGGAATTGCGGAAATTTCATCAATCGTTTTTTCCTCACCTCCAGTAAGAATAATTCGAATCCCGGATTCGGAAGCCACGTTGTCAAATCCGCCCGCTTGAAAAATGTAGAAGTAGGCATCCATTCCAGCTGTATAAGGATATATACCGGGAGAATACACACATCCTGTCACCGATACCACAGGAGGAACACCAGGGCATACAACTATGTCACCGGGAAGAAGTTCAGGATCAATATCGGGATTATCAAGTGGCGCAGATATTCTTACTTCACCGGAATCATCAATAGACCTTAAAATGTAACAACTGTCCCTGAAGGCCCATGATTTGGTTCCTCCAACCCTTAGAATAAAATCATGTGCTGTCTCTCCAGGGATGTATTCAATCATGCCTCTTACACTCCCTCTCCAGGTAATCTGCTCAGAACCGCATTCCAAAGAGGAAGACAATGAACCCGAAAGCCTGACTGCTCCTTCCACCCAGACGAATTCCTCTGCTTCGGGGACATGTACTCTGTCTCCGGAATTGAGATATGGGTTGGCAAGCATATCGCCGTGTATAAGGTAATCTGTGATATTTACTTTAGTAGTATCACCATTAGAATGAATAATTTGAATCGAAGTCCAGCTTCCGGCCGGAGTTATTCCTCCTGCATTGTTAAGAAGGTAAACCAGTCTATGCGCTCCAGTTGCGCCTTGTATCCCCGGAGAACCAACCTGTCCGGTTACCGGTAATCTGAATGTCCTGAGGCTTGCCAGGCCTGCCATACCTCTCAAACCCGGGAACCTGGACGCAAAACCATTTTCAATGACAGCGGAGGCTTCGCACAATGTCATGCCTGAAACCTTCCATGCCCCGACAGAGGGTATTATAGCATAACCGTCAGGTGTCACGCATATTCTCAGTAGTGATGACCCGAACCCTGAATATTCACTCGGAATGCCTCCCTGAATAAGGAACCAGAATATATCGCCAGGACCAACTATATACTCAAAAGAGTTTATGTCTTCATGCAGAGGCTGGGATTGAAACATGTAATCATTTCCTGCATCCATGAATTCAATACCATCGCTGAAAAAACCAGTGTCTTCACCAATTAAGGTTAACAGTATAAGAAGGATCATCCATTCATCCTCACATAGGGTATACGAAGAAAAGCATATATTCCCGGTTCGCAATTATCAGGCATATCTGTCTCCTCGATTCAGCCTTCATTCTATAACAGGCTGGCCACCATAAGGGCTTTTATGGTGTGCTTTCTGTTCTCAGCCTCATCCCAGACAACAGAAGATTTGCCCTCTATGACATCCACAGTAACTTCATTGCCCTTCACCGCAGGCAGGCAATGCATGAAGATAACTCCGGAATTGTCCGCCTGTTCCATCATTTCCGAGTTGACCCTGTAGGGCTCCAGAAGTTCAATTCTTTCCCCTGCCTTGTCCTCTTCGCCCATGGATACCCATACATCGGTGTAAATTACATCAGCCCCCGGTACAGCTTCTTCAAGTGAAGACGTTACAGTAAGAGTCGAACCGGAATCATAAGCAATCTGAGATGCAGTATCAACAAGCTCGGATTCAGGATATAGAGAATCAGGTGCCAGAATTGTACAGTTCACTCCCATAACGGCACATCCCACCATAAGACTGTTTGCCATATTGTTCCTGCCGTCACCTGTAAACACGAAATTCAGACCGGCCAGATGTCCGAAGTTCTCTTCCATGGTCATCAGATCCGCAAGAACCTGTGTAGGATGGAACATGTCAGTCAGTCCATTGTAAACGGGCACACCGGAAAATTCCGCAAGTGTTTCCACGGTCTGCTGGCTGAAGCCTCTGAACATGATTGCATCGAACATTCTTCCGAGAACCCTGGCAGTATCTTCGATACTTTCCTTTACTCCAAGCTGGATATCGGAGCTGGAGAGGAATACCGGGTGACCGCCCTCTTCCCCGAATGCCGTTTCAAAGGCGCACCGCGTTCTTGTTGATCTCTTCTCGAAGAGCATGGCAAGGGTTTTTCCTCTGAATCTCCGGTTTACCTGAAAAGCGGTTCTTTCGGCCTTGAGCAGGTGAGATACATCGATAAGGTATCGTATATCGTCCCCCGATAGATCCAGAAGCGTAAGCAGACTTCGCCCCCTGAAATTCACAGCCATGAAGTACCTCTTTCGATAATTGCTATTTTGATAGTATTTGAAAATCAGATTGTATCGGGGGAATATAAACCGAAATGATGCACAAAAACAAAAGGGGCACGCATTATGCGTGCCCCGATACAGTACATCTATTTGCTAGAATATGTAGTAAGCGCCTGCCAGAATATTCGGTGGTGCGTATGTAGCAAGCCCGGACCATACATCATCGACGGCGCTAGCTGTTCCACCAACAGTAGTTTTCATTGTTGCCTTAGCGTAACGGAATCCATATTCTGTAAAGAGAGCCAGTTGTTCAGCGCCTGGAATAGCAAAGTCGATTCTCATGAGAGGATCAATGGCATAGGAAGTAGTTTCATAATCGGTAGTTCCTTGCTCAATCTTGGTTGCGGCATAAAGGAATCTGACACCGATACTGAAGCTTGTGTTTGCGGGATCTGCTATTACATAGTATCCTCCACCGCCGAAAACAGTACCTGAACCGGTTGATTCAACAGGTACCGCGGGCTGAGGATCGAGTTCATATGTCTGCTTCTCATATCCCAAATAAGCCTCAATACGGAATTCTGGTGATGCCTTTGCACCAAAACGAATCAAGTACACATCTTCAGTTTCAAGATCACCAGTTGTTCCGCTTATCAGCCAAGGAACCTCTACGCTATTGAAACCGATTGAGAACCCGGCAAAGGCCGTACCGGCGAAAGCAAGAAGACATATTAGTACAAAGACCCTTTTCATTACTCTCCTCCTCGTTTTAAGAGCGGCCAATTCCACCCTTACAACAATAACTTTGATTAAGTTTAATACATTATATGTTGACTGGCAAGGTCTGTCAATCAAAGCTCCTGAACGGCTTCCCAGAGGAGCATCATTGCGAGGTTACCCTTTTCATCACAGCAGAGATCATCACTCAGAAGAATAAATCCCAGTTCCCTTCCTTCTGGGGATATGGCTATTAAAGCAAACGTTTTGTGGTTTTCTCCGGAATCAACCCATCCGTACAGATCCCAGCCTTCTCCAACGGACGACGCCTGTCCTTCCCCCATGTCGGGGTTTTCCAGTATTTCCATCACTGAAGGCATATCCATACCTGAATGGATTATCTGAAGGGCCCGTGCGACATCTTCTGCCGTGCTTGAAGATATGGTTTCGGGTGAATCAGGGCTTCCCGTTCCGACTAAATGTGTATCATCCATACCGGCGTTATTGATCCACGATGCTACGGTTTCAATTTCCGGCAGCGTTCCCGATGTAATGCTGTCTACCCGCATCATATCTATCGCGTATGCGAGAAAAAATACTTCCGGAATGTTAAATGGGAATACACCTTCACCGGACAGTGCTACAGGGCTCCCGGAAGGAAGATCAATAATAAGGACACTGAATCTGATTCCAGGTAATTCTTCCAGAGCCTGAATCGAACTGATCACTCGCTGTGTTTCGTTTCCGGAATCCTCTATCGGGTGAATCCCCAGGCTCCGGAGAAAAGATGGAATCGACGCCGTAACCGGCGTATTGAATAGAATAATAATCACCAGACAAACAATAACGGAGGTCCTGTCTTTCAAAGGCTTTAACGACTCCTTTTCATATTCACAGCTTACTTTCTAATGTATAACCCTAACCGTTCCTTCGCTGTAATCATGCGCAGAGTTGCTTCCCTCGAAAAGCATGACTCTAACATAGTAATCATCTTCAGGGAAGAGGGTACAGTCCCAGAGGTAACCTGATGACTCCACCGAAAGGGTATCGGATATCTGGATAAGACCTGTTTCCGGATTGAGGTCGGTGTCAACGAAAATCAGTATTCCGGTGTTGGAATAATCCGGCGCGCTAAGTGTCCATTTTATGATATAGCTCCTGTCTACCTGTACTCCCTCCGCCGGAGGATGGGTAACCGTGATTGAAAGGTCATGTCCCCAGGGATTACTGCAGCCAACCAAAAGGAATACAGCTAACATCAGAACCGTTTTCATGTTTCCTCTTTTAAAAGGGACAAATATCAATTCCATCTATCCGGCTTCAGGGTCAGTCTGTCAGGGCCTCGCAGATGGTCCTGAATCCGCTGTCCACGTCCTGCGGGTCATCAATCCCTTCGGCCAGAACAACAATCCCGAAGTCGGAGCCCTGGGGTCTGTCAATGATAATGAACAGATGGCGCCACTCCCCTGTATCATCGATCCATCCGTAGATGTCATTTCCCAGTTTCAGAGTTTCCCTGTTGTGGTTGGACAGGGGCGGGTTGGTCCCTATGCCTGCTACGTAGGGCCTGTCAAAATTATCGTAGATGATCCTCAGGAATTCAAGACCGTCCCTTGCGGTTATATAGTTCGGGTCCACCTGTGGACAATCGGGAAAGAAGAGCTGCACACCTTTTACAACTGTGCCGGTATATCCTCCCTGTTCGATCCAATCGTTAATCAGTTGCTCGCCCATAACGTACAACACGGCCTGGCAGGTGCCGCGTCCTCCCTGCTGGGACCAGTGAAGCTTCTCCCAGAACTGCTCGTTTCTTGCTATGAGGGAATCAAGAGGCAACACTCCCGCATTGGATATCTCAATGCCGCATGCGGTCATGGGAAGGTGGGGCGATTCCATATGGAATTGTTGATTCCCGTCCAAAGTTTCCGATTCCCCCGTGTTCAGCTCCATCACTCCGATCCCCCAGGATCCGCTGTACTGATTACTGATCCCTTCGAAGATGTCACCGAGACCGTCAGGCAGGCTCGCCTCCAATGACGTCACCATTACACCGGTTCCGGCGAACATGCAGGCGAGCAAAAGGACCACCGGTGAGCCAACAAATGAACGGTACATATTCTATCCTCCATATTGAAAAGAGGGGAGCATTAGGCTCCCCCCTTATTATTGTCCCTCGAAACCTCTTCTAGTTGCTTGTGAAGAGGGTAAGGCCGCCTGTCTGGATCTCGTAGCTGAAGCTTACCTTTGTGCCGTTTGCAGTTTCAGTATCTTCTGTGACGACTATATTGTACATCTTCACGTAATGACCGTTCTCCAGATAGAGGAAAACCCTTACATCACCTGCGTTGAGGCTGTAGGCACTGTGCCATGTTCCGGTGGGGTAGAGATCGCAGTAACCGGTGTTATCAGGCTCTGCCATGTAGGTGGTTTTGCCGGTACCGAAGGGGGCCTTGTCGCCCGTGTAAAGCCTTACGGTTAAGTCACCGAGAATGGGTGCATCCTCATCGAAGGCGTAGATGTCCTGTTCGAATGAACCGCTGGAGGCCGAACCGGTCTGACCGGCAGTTGTACCGAAGATGAAGCCGCTGGGCTGACCGACAGCGCTGTAATTGTCATAGATGGTGTAAGTTGTTGAGACATCGGTGGGTAACGTATTAACTATATTGGAGTTGTTTTCGGAGTAGTTATTTCCCTCGTAAGCTTTTACGGTGTAATAACCAGCTGATGTAGCATTTGCGTGTTGGCCGCTGGTCCCGCTTGTTACATCAACACTATCCGTCCAGGCGCCGGTTGAACTGGCACGGAAGTATATCTTGTAGCCGTCAACGTCATCCACAGCGTTCCAGGAAAGGTCAACATTCCTTCCCGCGGAAGATGTTCCTATTGCAAGCCCCGTAACAGCTGGCAGTGTCCCTGAAGGACCGGCCGGATCGTCTCCTGCGCAGCCAGCCATCAGTACGATTCCGGCCACAAGTACAATAAGTCCAAGTTTTTTCATGGATTTTCCTTTCTGCTTTAGTTCACGTACAATTCTGTTTCTCACACACACCAGCAAGATAAATCTACAGGTGTAACATGTCAATTAACCTGATCGTTTCCGTTCACGCTGCTCTCATCCTCCTCGGAAATGCTTTCTTCAATGAGCCGTAGCGCACGTTCGGCCGCTGACCTCACGTCAAGGGCGGGATCCTGAACAAGTTCCTTCAGGATATCAACAGCCATGGCATCGCAGATCTCTCCAATGGAAACTGCAACCTCCCGCCTTACTCTGTCTGTAGAATCTCCTGCCAACGGCAGGATGACCGGCAGTGATTCAGAATTCCCGATTGTTCCCAGGGCCTTTACGATTCCTGTTGTCCGACCTGTTGACATACTATCGTCCGGACAGGACAGCATCCGCTCAAGCGGAATTCTTGCTCTGTCGTCTTCAAGTTTTCCGAGAAAATAAATCAGATTCCCTCCGTTTCTTGCCGGTATGCTGTCAATTGTATTGAGTGATTCGAGTAAAAGTTCCATACAAATATCTATATTTTCTCTGAATACTCTTTCCATGGCCCGGCTTTCCAACCCGCTAAGTGTTCCCATATGATTCTCTATCAGATACCTGACTGCCTCTTCACCCCTTGATGCCAGCTCGGAGCGGTGGGCGTTGACCCTTTCATTGTTGGGTCCCACGCCCCATTCCGAGGCAACGGAAAACAGCGAATCAAGTTCAAGTGATTCCGGGTCGCCAATGGGATCCTGGGGGTTGAGACCACCGGGAGTCAGGTTCGGAAGGTCGACACCGACTCCGTATTCAAGGGAAAGCCATCGGGTCGAATCGGAGCCGGAGCCGAGGTAGACATCATTATCAGCCAGATCGATGAAAACTCCCGCTCCTGATGATCCTCTTGCCCAACGGGCTTCACCCTGTCCCCCTCCCCTTGCGCAATAGGTATCATCCCCCTCGATATCGATGAAGATAGATGCGGAGTTTGTCAGGGAGAGGGACTGGCCTCCATCGGAGCAGTACCAGTCATTCCCCCCGCCATCCAGAAGAAACCCGGTGGAAAGATCGTGGGCGCTTCCCTGGGCCGGTCCGTTTCTTGAGAAGTAACTGTCGTCACCGTCTCCGTCCCACAGGCACCCGGATGCAAGATGAATCCCGGATCCCTGGCTGTACTGGGTTGCCTGGTAGGTATCCTGTCCCCCCTGGTCATACAGCATTCCAAGGCTGTAAAAGTATGAGCATCCCTGGCCGAATACTTCAGCCCTGTAGGTATCGTTACCTTCGCCATAGTCCGCCATGAGCCCGATGCCCCCGGCTATCAGGGGTCTCAGCCCCATTCCGAAGCCCTGTGACATGGCCTGGTTGTCATCCGGCAACAGAGGTTCATGGGAGTATCTGAAACCGGCCAGAGAGCAGTCGCTTCCATCCATATCAACAAGGATTCCCCTGCCGGAGGGCCCTCCGAAGCCCTGTCCGAACATGTCAACCTGTCTGAAATCATCGCCGGAAC
Organism: Candidatus Aegiribacteria sp.; assembly: GCA_030638185.1. Taxonomy (GTDB): domain Bacteria; phylum Fermentibacterota; class Fermentibacteria; order Fermentibacterales; family JCC-6; genus Aegiribacteria. The sequence goes on along the minus strand of DAOWFD010000382.1, from coordinate 3,921 downwards.
CGTCATACAGAATTCCCATTCCAAGGCAGCCGGCTCCCTGGCTGAATGTGCCGCCCCTGAAATAATCTTCGCCCTGAAGGTCAATAAGAAAGCCGAAGCCCATCAATCCTGCCCCCTGTGAGAAGTCCTCTGCCCTGTAGGAATCATTCCCTTCAAGGTCAATCACTCCCCCCAGCCCCATAAGACCGCATCCCTGACTGACCGGGGAAGTGCTTGAATAGGTATCGTTTCCATACAGGTCTATTACAACTGATATTCTTTTTCCGGCAGGCCCTGCGGCTCCCCCTATGCCGTCTCCGTAGAAATCGTTTCCGCCCGTATCGATGATCAGCTCAAACGGGCAATCCTTCGTGTATACGTTATCTCCTTCTCCTCCAATGACCCATCTGACCGGACCATCGAAACAGAACGATGCTGTAGTTCCGTAAACACCGGGAAGGGTAACGGACAGTTCCGCCGGCCATTGTGCTCCCTGAAGGCTTCTTGAAGCAATTACGAGTTCATCGAGTGGAATACTTACTTCAAAATGGCACCTCTCAAATAGAGAGGCAAGCGTATCCATCTCCATATCACCATCGGGAAAGGGTTCTATGTTCCAGCTCTCGATAAACGAATCCCAGTCAAGAGGGTCGTTCTCGTTCAGCCAGAGCGCGGGGATTACAGCTATCAGTGAATCCACTGTGTCCCGTCCCAGATTATCCATCCCCTGCTGTACCATTGAATCGGCTTCCTGAAGCAGATCGATGATCACAGGAAGTCCTTCCCTGCCTGTTTCATCCGATTCTGAAAGCCTGTAATCGGTTAACATGTCAAGATACTCTTTAAGAATTACAGGAATTTCCTCTACATGCTGAATGGCCCTTAATACCGTAGAATCAGCGAGGTGAACCCCGGTTGCCCAGTGTCTGTCGAAATCCAGCTGTTCCCTGGTAAGGTTCAGCGTGTCCATGGCGAGTGCCATAGCGGAATCCGCTTCAGATGGCCAGGGGTCTCCGGGCTGCAGCCCGGAGGTGAGTGCTGCGGAAACAAGCATGATAACTATTGTCATTGTATTTGCCTTTCTCATGTTTAGCGGTACCCTTTGTATCTGCCTGAAATAACCATACGGGAAGGATTGAACAAGCCTTCATGTTTGACGATGAAATTCATCGTTCATAGCTTTGGGGATGGATTGGGGGTGGCCCGGAGATTCCGGGTCTGAGAATACAACTCCTGGAACTTGACCCGGGTAATACCGGCGTAAGAAAATCCGGAGGCTTTTATGAAACCCGCAGAGATAACCTGCCAGGGCCTGGATTCCATCAGAAGCAGCAGGCCCATGATTCATCATATAACGAATACCGTAGTGATGAATTTTACTGCGAATGTTACGCTGTGCCTGGGTGCGGCTCCCGTAATGGCACCTTGTATAAAGGAATCCCCCGAGATGGTGCGATTCGCGGGGGCATTGCTTCTGAATATCGGAACTCTGGACCTCGGCCTTGTCAGGAGCATGCTGGCGGCGGGAAAAGTGGCAAACGAACTTGGAATACCCATAATCTTCGATCCTGTTGGAGCAGGTGCTACCGGACTCAGAACCGATTCCGCAAAGTTGATAATCAGAGAACTTGAGATCGCTGTTATCCGGGGAAATGCCGGAGAGATTCTTGCTCTTTCGGGCGCGGAAGGAAAAGTCCGCGGAGTAGATTCTATGGATTCAGTTGAGGACCATATTGATCTGATTCTTTCGTTTGCCGCGGAATCGGGCAGTGTGATTGCAGTTACTGGTATCTCTGATATAGTTACCGATGGAAATCGGACTGCAAGGATAGAGAACGGTCATTCCTTGATGGGAAGGGTTACGGGTACCGGCTGCTCCGCCTCAACTTCCGTAGCCTGTTTCGCAGCAGCGATGGAAGATCCATTCCATGCGGCACTGGGTGGACTTGTTGCCATCGGCATTGCGGGAGAGAATGCCGCGGAAGTATGCGCCGGCCCCGGTACCTTTGTTCCCTGTTTTCTTGACGCTCTATCAGATCTGAACCGCAAAATTATCGAAAGCCACATCAGAGCGGAAATTTTTTGAGAAACCCTGAACAGCTTTATCTCTATCTTGTAACCGACCCTCTCCTCTGTGGCAGCAGGGGCGTAGTGGAAACCTGCAGGCTTGCCCTTGGGGCAGGAGTAGGTGCCCTGCAGCTCCGTGACAAGAATGCTTCCACACGAGAGTTGATTCAGATGGCAGTTATCCTGCAAAATCTCTGCAGAAGACATAGAGCGCTGTTTATCGTGAATGACAGGGTTGACGTTGCATTGGCAACCGGTGCCGACGGGGTTCACCTGGGACAGGATGATATGCCTGTTCTCCTGGCAAGGAAAATTCTTGGTCCTGATCCTGTTATAGGAGCATCCGCCAGATCTCCCCGGGAGGCAGAGTCTGCATGGAAAGAGGGGGCTGATTATATTGCAGCCAACCTTATTTTTCCCACGGACACCAAGACTGATCTGGGCGAACCTCTGGGAACGGAAGCTGTAACTGAACTGAAAAAAGTTTCTCCGCTTCCCCTTGTTGCCATAGGGGGTATAAATGCTTCCAATGCGGATATCGTCCGGAAGGCAGGCGCTGACGGTATCGCCGTTGTGTCGGCAATAATGGCAGCAGAGGATGTCCCTGATGTGGTCAGGGCTCTTCTGAAGGGACGGAGCAAACCTGGCCGAACATGAGACATTACAATTCAGAACGGAGATTTCCTTGAGCAAGTTAAATGAAGTTGAAATAACCAGGGCTATTGTAGATACTTACATGAGCAGCCTGCTCGACAACCTTGAGCTGGATGTGGCAGTTACCGGAGGCGGGCCTGCAGGGCTGACTGCCGCAAGGGAACTGGCTCTTAAGGGTCATAAAGTGGCTCTTTTCGACAGAAAGCTCTCCACCGGGGGCGGCATGTGGGGAGGAGGAATGGGCTTCAATGTAATTGTAGTCCAGGAAGATGGGAAAAGTATTCTCGAGGAACTTGGAGTGAGGACATCGCTTTATTCCCCCGGTTACTATACTGCAAATTCGGTTGAATCCATCGCCACTCTTATAGCGGAGGCCTGCAGGGCAGGTGTGTCCATTTTTAACCTTTTCTCAGTGGAAGACGTGATGGTGAACCGTGACAGGATTACAGGAGTGGTGGTTACCTCCAGCCCTATTGAAATAGCCGGTCTTCATGTTGATCCCGTGTGTATCTCCGCAGAATACGTGATCGAAGCCACAGGTCATCCGCTTGAGGTTCTTCACACCGTTATTGAAAAGACAGGTTTTAGACTGAGAACCCCTTCGGGCGGAATAGAGGGAGAAAGGTCCATGAATGCTGACATGGGAGAGAGAGCTCTGGCGGAAAACACTATTGAAATCGTGCCCGGTCTCTTTGTTGCCGGTATGGCTGCAAATGCAGCCATGGGAGCCCATCGAATGGGACCGGTATTCGGGGGGATGCTTCTATCAGGGAAAATTGCAGCGGAGAAAATCCATACTCTCCTGAAAAACAATTAGCATATTCATTCAGCTGAACTGTATTACAGTTTAAAATCGATTCCAGGGCGGTAGCTGTCCGGAGAGGTTACCGGATCCTGAACCCAGCCGTTTTCAAATCCAAGTTCCTCAAGTACTTTCACGAATTCAGAGTATTCATCCGGTATGAGTTTTCTTGAGAGCGAGGGGTAACTGCGGGCGTTGTGGGCGGGGTAATACTGGGACATCAGGCTAACAAAGACATCATTACCAAGCTCATCCGCTATGAATCGGAGAACATCCCCGGTTCCTGCGATCCCGTCGGGCAGCACAAGGAGACGTACTATCAGCCCCCGTACAGCCGTTCCCGACGAATCGGTCAGGAGTGTTCCCACCTGCCTGTACATCTCCCTGATGGATTCCATGGCGGTTCCGGGATAATCGGG
>DAOWFD010000003.1 GCA_030638185.1 Candidatus Aegiribacteria sp. | reverse complement strand
GAGGATGCCCCCGAGAAGAAAATCATGATAGGATTCGGGCATAATGCCGTTCTTTCAGTTGCCGACAAGGTAATCCAGGCGGTCAAGGATGGAGACATCCGGCATTTCTTCCTGGTTGGCGGATGCGATGGGGCAAAATCCGGCAGAAATTACTATACTGATATTGCCCGGCAGATACCCGATGACTGTATCATTCTTACACTGGCATGCGGTAAGTACCGATTCAACAAGCTTTCGTTCGGGGATATAGGTGGTATTCCCAGACTGCTTGATATAGGTCAGTGCAACGACGCCCACTCTGCAATTCAGATCGCAATAGCGCTTGCTGATGCTTTTGAATGCGGAGTCAACGACCTTCCCCTTTCCATGATCCTCAGCTGGTACGAGCAGAAGGCTGTTACCATACTGCTCTCCCTGCTTCATCTTGGCATAAGGGATATAAGACTGGGGCCGACACTTCCAGCTTTCCTTACTCCTGCTGCTCTGGAAATACTTGTGGATAAATTCAACATTATGCCCACTACAACTCCCGAGGATGATCTCAAGGCGATCCTGGGCTAGAAACAAGACAGAAAAGGGGGTGGTTCGACACCCCCTTTTTAGAGTGGAGAAAAAAATGGACATAATCAAAGTATCGGAACAGCCTGTTGCAGAGAATCCTCACGGCATTGATGTCAGGCGCATTTACGATAGCGAACATGCCCTTTCAAGCCATCTTACCCTGAAGCCAGGTGAGAAACTCATCCGCCACATAACCCCGGTCGATGTGTTTTTCTATGTGCTTGAAGGAGCGGGAATTGTTGAAGTAGGAAATGAAGAGTGTGAAGTTTCCAAGGACACAGTGATAAACAGTCCTAAGGATATCCCCCACTGCTGGTACAACAGGAGTGACGCGGATCTCAGGATCCTGGTAGTGAAAGTCCCCCGTCCTTCGACAGGAACAAAGCTGCTGTAAGCTACTGATGTTTATAGAGTATCCGGGATTTCAAGTACCAGAACTCGGGGCCAGGTAATGGGATCCGGTATCCATGCTACCGCCCCGTTCTCGGTGATCCTTACAACCATATAATCAATGTCCGGATCATCTATTTCCAGCGATGCGGTAAAAAGAAATTCACCTTCAAAATCGTAGATATTCCAGAAGGGGTAACGATAGGTACCTAATCGAACCCACAGCCTCTCTTCACTGTCGACACCCAGGTCGGTAACCGCTCTTCGGCAGAGAACTGGATCGAAGGTTAGTTCCATACCTGCCATTCTTCCTCCGTGGCTCCGTCTTCGGGCGGAGAACTCTTCAAACTCGGCCTGCTCCCGGGCAAGCTCCTCCGGGGTTTTTTCCTCCTTCTCAACGCTTTCATCTATTGAGAGGAATGGCTCTCCATCCTGACTGTATCCTTTGATCTTTATTGCGTCTGTCCCCGACTCCGCGATGAATACATGCCCGGAATTATCTGACGTAAAAACAGGATTTTTCTCAGCAGCCAGAGGACCGATACGTGAAGCATCAAAATGCTGCATTTCTTCGTCGTATACAGTGATCGTTTCCGATGAATTCTCCATTCTGACTATGGAGTAACCCGAAAGGCCCTCTTCACGATCGAAAACGGGAAGCATACCCACGAATGCTGTATCCCCCGCTGTTCGGACTGTGAAGGGAGGCCTGGGGAAGAAACCGGTTATATTCTCTTTCCAGTTCAGAGAATCATCGAAAACACAGATTGCACCACCCGCCATATCGGTAACAACAAAATCGTTATTTCCAAGAACAGCCATGCCCCTCGGCATCTGGAATTCTCCCGGTCCGGTGCCCTGCCCGCCGGCAGACCCTATGAATTCGCCAACGGATGAAAATTTTCTTACGTTCATGGTTGACATATCAAGGACCAGAACATTCCCGTTTTCATTCAGAACCGCTTCGACGATCTGACCGAATACGTAATCAGTGTCACCCAGTTCAACACCTATCGTATAATCTGTAAATAGCTCCAGATGTGTAGCGCCTGTAGGATTACTTCCTTCTGTTACGCCGTTATTTACGTCGGAGCCGCTGCAACCGAGAATAACCATACCGATAATCAGAACCGCTGCCGCTACGTAAACCTTGCAATTCATATAACCTCCATGTAAGCAGATATGTTATGATTCAGACAATATTACATATTCTATCAATAATCCATCAGGATTGCGATACTGTTGATGGATTGTAACGATTTGTAACAGGCTCCGGTTTAAAGATTTTGTACAGTTCATATATTAGGAAAAACAAATACCCGATTCTCTCTAATCTTAAGGCAGGTTTCCAATGACAGATGCGAATGTGATGAAGGAGATATCGACAAACATATCGAGACTATCTTCTGAAGGAGCCGATTACGTTGACGCAAGGCACTACCTTGACGACAGTTCTGAAACACTTGTACTCTACGATGGTGACCTGGAGGCCAACGATACAACTGTACAGAGCGGTATTGGAGTAAGGGTTCTATGGAAAGGCGCGTGGGGTTTTGCCGCCACCAGCGACCTGTCCGGCCTGGAGGCATGTTTCCGGAAGGCGGCTATGAATGCCAGAACGGCTTCCAGACTTGTCAAAGTTTCCTTATCAATGGGCGCAGGGGAAACGGTAAAGGGTAGTTACACGTCTCCTATCGAGGTTGATCCCTTCTCTGTTAGCCTTCAGGACAAACTGGCATTTCTTACCAGGCTGGATAATGATCTGAAGGAGGACTTTATCTTTAAGAGAATGGTCTTCGTCAATTTCCAGAAGAAGAAGATTCACTTTCAGAACAGCGAAGGCTCCGAAATAAACAAGGACCTTGCCTGTGTTTTCGGAATGATAATGGCCATGGCGCTGGACTCCGATGGTGAGATGCAAAAGCGCAGTATGAGCCTGTATTCAACGGGAGACGGCACTGCTGGCTGGGAAATGATGACTAATCCGGAACTTTTCTCCGGGCACGCAGCCAGAGTCAGGTTGGAACTTGCGGAGCTTATCAAGGCTGAACCACTTGAATATGGAAGAAGATCTGTGATACTGCTTCCCGGCCAGGGCCATCTACAGGTACATGAAACAATCGGACATCCGCTTGAACTGGACAGAATCCTCGGGTACGAGCTTTCCTATGCGGGGGGATCCTTTGTTGACCTGGATTCATTCGGCAAACTCAGGTATGGAAGTGATAAACTGTCTGTAAGCTCATACGGAAGCATAGCGAATTCCCCGGGCTCATTCGGGTTCGATGATGATGGAACCCCTGAACGTGATTATCTCCTTATTGACAGGGGGATCCTGGTCAACGCCCTTACATCTAGAGCCATGGTAAACGAGGCGAATGGAAGAGCCGGCAGGGAAGTCTTCCAACAGAGCGGAGGAGCCGCACGCGCGACATCATTCTTCAGAGCTCCAATAGACAGAATGACAAATGTAAACATTCTTCCGGGCAATGACGGTACCGAGGAGGATATAATAGAATCAACTGAGGACGGTATTGTGGTGGATAATCCAGTCTCCTGGTCAATCGGTTCCAACAGAGAGCATTTCCACTTCGGCTGTGAAATTGCCTGGGAAGTTAAGAACGGAGAGAAGACCAGAGTTCTCAGAAATCCCACATACCAGGGGCATACATTGGAATTCTACGGATCCCTTTCTGCAGTGGGTGATGAATCCACCTGGAGAGTGGAGCAGGTAAATAACTGTGGGAAAGGTGAGCCGAACCAGGTTATGCAGATTGGCCATGGAGTCCCTGTAATTAAATTCGATGATGTGATTACCGGAGAAAGGAAGTAGAAAATGCTGGACGCAAACATCAGGAAGATTCTGATGCAGTTAAGGGATGAAGCTGCCGATGAAGGCATTCAGGCAACACTTAAACTGCATCATGAGAAAAGTCATCTCATGCGGATTGGCAACAATTCTGTATCACTGAACACTTCGGAAGATCTTATTAGACTGGATGTGGGGGTAACTGAGGGCAGAAAACAGGGAAGCCAGACCTACCTTGGGGCGATCAAGGGCGCAGATACGGTTCGGGGCATCCTCAATGCGGCCAGGGAAAAAGCAAGAATGGCTGCACCCAAAACATACGAACCAATCCCTGATGAGGTGGAAATCACCATAAGTGAGGAAAACCAGTTCGACCATGAGCTTGCCGATATTGATCCCAGCCTGAAAGCTGAAGCTTACCGGGAAATTATCGAGAGACTGGCAGGACAGTATAATTTCTCCGGATCCTGGTCCAGCGGGTCGATGGAGATGTACCTTCTTACCACAGCCAACAGGAATGAAGCCTACCACAGGGGTACAGACCAGATGTTCTCCGTTGTGTTGAAGCATACTCAGGCCAAATGGGAACTAACACATAACCAGACCGGATGGAAAGCCTCGGAATTTTCCGTTGAAAAGACCATAGATGCTCTCAGTAAACTGATACCTGTGTACGAGGAAAATAACGGTTTCAAGGCTGAACCGGGAGAATACACGGTGATCTTCGGAGCAAGCGCCCTATCAGAGATAATTGCAATGGCG
>DAOWFD010000295.1 GCA_030638185.1 Candidatus Aegiribacteria sp. | reverse complement strand
GCAGGTGATCTCTGCCTTGCCGTGCACGGAGGACTCCGTACGGTGGTTTCCCTGACAGCCAGGGGAGAGGAATTCCTCGATTCTCTTGGAATGAAGGCGGAATCGGACACATCGGAATGGAATGAATGGGCGATCGGCCTCAGGCGGGAACGGGAGAAAACCAGGACCGAAAGTACAGAAAAGTTGAAGGAGACGTACGGTGGCCTGCAGGGACTGGTCGAGGTTTTCAGCGGATGCATCTCCTGCCGCAGCTGCAGAACGGTATGTCCGATCTGTTACTGCAGGCTCTGTTTTATCGACATGAAAGACAGGCGTTCTCCAGCTTCTGTACACCTTGAACGTTCACGTAACGCTGGAGCAGCAAGACTTACGTCCAATACACTTCTCTTTCACATCGGCAGAATGGCACATATGAGTCTTTCATGCGTATCATGTGGGATGTGCGAGGATGCCTGCCCTTCCGATATTCCAATAGGCAGAATCGTCAGCATGGTTTCCGATAACACCTCGGAGCTTTTCGGCTACAGCGCCGGAAGGGATCCAGAAGACCCTCTGCCCCTCAATACTTTCCAACTTGAAGAACTTCATGAATACGAAGATTAATAACCCCGGAGGTGGATTTTGGTTGAAAACAGTGTACTGATATCAGAATCTTCAACCCGGGATACTCTGAGACAGATACTTACTCGAATTCTTGAAAGCGGGGAAGTCGATTCTGTCTTCGCTCTCCGCGAAACCAGACAGGAGGGGAGATACTGTTATTCCCTGATAACGGACGCTTCCCTGGTACGTGATGTTCTCCCATTCCATCCTGTTATGCCTGTACAGGGAGCTCGAGCCCTTTCGGAACTAACTATTACGCAACCTTTTGATCGTCCTGTAGCCGCACTTCTAAGACCCTGCGAGATCCGGGCTTTCGTAGAGAAAGTAAAGCAGTCTCAGGGAAGCCTTGAGAATATCTTCATCATCAGCTGCACATGCCCTGGTGTGATACCGGCATCAAAACTCCTAAAGGAACAAAGGGACGACGTTCTCAGGAACCATGATGAGAATATCAGAAACGCATGCAGGACTTGTACCGAATTCATTCCCGGCACACAGGTCGATATGACCGTTCTAATAGCTTCGGATGAACCGCATGACGGTACTGTCATTTATCTGCATACGGAAAAGGCTGTCGAAATCGCTGAGAAGCTCGATTCCCCTGAGCTGAAAACATGTAAGCCTCCTGCTGAACTCACATCTGGAATTCTTGAAGCAAGGGGAAAGGCTCTAAAGGAATTACAGAGGGATATTCCAGCACCCGGGGATGGACTGCAATCACTGGTATCGCTCTTCTCAGCCTGTATAGGATGCCGCGGATGCAGAGAAGCATGTCCTTTATGCAGCTGTGTCCTCTGCGATTATGAAACAGCCCGTACCGCGCATTCACCTGAACTTGTCCGGGCCGAAGCGAAGCGGAAAGGATCACTGAGAGTACCGACAGGAACCCTCCAGTTCCAGCTTGGCAGGCTTATGCATATTTCACCCATATGTACAGCGTGCGGCCAGTGCAGTGATGTATGTCCCGTGGATATTCCTGTATCTGATATTTTTATCAGGGCGGCAAACCTGGTTCAGGAATCACTTGACTACTCCCCTGGCAGAGATACCGACGATACGCCTCCCATGGCCACATTTGTGGAGAAGGAACTGCTGGACGTAACCGATTGATCTATCCTGGACCGATTTTCTTAATTACCCAGCCGCATTTCATTGTCCACATCGATCAGGCAGTCGTAGGGCGCCATGTAGTAATCCCCAAGAAGATCTTCAGGCTTTCCCTCAGCTTCAAGTGAATCCCTCCACTGGGAGTATGAGATATTGTCTGTGCTTGCTCCGATGACGCGGAAGATTCGCATCATACCTTCGATTTCCCATATGTAGCTGTCGGCTTCTTCGATTTCAAGGACAACCCTTTCACCAACATGACAGGTCAAGAAATAATCCATAAGATGATCGGTGGACCAGAAGGATTTAACGTCCCCATTCTCATCGCGCAATACCGGATGAATGTAGTCACCGACTTCATAACCGAGGAAAATACCTGTTACAGTTGTGGAATCGTACACTATATTGGGCGGAACCTCAAAGTCATCCGCAATCACACCTAATAAAAAAGCGAGAATAATTACCAGGCTCAAATTCAACCTCCCCCCTGCATGTAAAACTTTCTGAAATTACATAGGTTAAATATTGCTTCTGACTCGAGACTTCGCAATGGCAGGTAGAGAAAGTAAGGCAGGAAGGAAAGACATACCTTTCTTACACTGTCTAACGTTAACCTGATTTACACTCTGACCGATATCAAGACATTTCCTGAAAACTGATCTGATCATAAGTCGTTACGGTTTACTCTGGTGAGATGCTGACGTTTATCGGAATTGTCCTCATTTGGGGGGGTCCGTGGCGATGAGTCATCGGTCTGAAGAGTTCTTCCTCAAGGAAGATCACAAGGTCCAGTGACTTCCACTTAGAGCAGGCTGGGCAGAATCCCCTGCACTTGCAGGAAAAGGCTCTGAGATATTCAGCGAAACATTCTTCGCATCTGATTCTCGCAAAGCCGTGGTGAGGATCTCCACACATGAGATACTTCTCTACAACTTCATCGGTGATGGGGCGCCAGTATCCGTAGCGCCTTGGAGAAACGTTTTTCATACACATTCCTGAATTATTCGTAATGGGAATTCAGCAATCGGAATATAGGTTATCAGCACGCAGAAGTTCATTATAAGGACTTCGCTATAGACTCGATCTGGATTCTGACAATAGTGAATATAGGCGCCTCGCTACTTCCTTGTGGATGCTTTCGAACTCTTGCTGTCACTCAATCACAACGAATTGCTGTGCTGCTGTAAAGCCACCTGAGATCATCCTGCAGAAATAGATTCCGGGAGATAAATCCCCAAACTGAACATTGTGAAATCCTGGGGAGTACTCCCTCTGAGAATGAGTAACCACAAGACGGCCTGTGAGATCGTAGATAGATAGTTCTACTGGTGATAATTCAGAAACTGCGAAGCTTATGCTCACAGATGCGAATGCAGGATTCGGTTCTGCTCCAAACAGCAGATATTCAGTCACCTGAGGTTCATCACCAATTCCAAGCTGGTCCCAGGAGATTGTTATGTCATTAAGTATTGAAGTCGTATCAGGATCAGATGTGCTCAGGATAGCCCTGTACTGCACGTACCTGTCACCATCATTCAGGAGACCTATCAACACACTTGGAGAAGTAAGGGTATCAGACCAGATTCCCATGTTCGTGTACTCATCCGATGCTCGCACCTGAAAAGATACTGATGTGTTTGCAGGTGTTGTGGCGTTCCAGTCAAGATAGTCCCAGTCTGTATTCCCCTGTGTATCGAGAATACTGGATACAAGAGAACCTTCAGGTGCATATTCTGTAAGATCCCACCAGGTGACGCCACTGCCGGAATAGGCAGCACCGAGAACGTCCATATAGCCGTCACCGTTTATATCTTTCGCGTAGACGGAATTTGCGCCAACAAAGTTTCTATCAAGCGTATACTCGATCCAGGAGGTACCCGAGCCGTCGATATTCTCCCACCATGTGATAGTGCAGTCATCATAGGCAGCACCAAGAACGTCCATATCACCATCACCATCCATGTCTTCAGAGTAAACAGATTGGGCAAAATCGAAGTTCGTATCTATTGTATGCTCTGTCCAGGATGTACCTAACCCGTTGTTATTTTCCCACCAGGTGATATCGTCATCCCAGGCAGCAGAACCAAGAATGTCCATATCACCATCACCATCTATATCTTCCGAGTAGATGTGATTCGCACCATCGAAGTTTCCATCAACGGTGTGCTCTGTCCAGGATGTACCTAACCCGTTGTTATTTTCCCACCAGGTGATGTCGTCAGTAAAACCAGCAGCACCGAGAACGTCCATATCACCATCACCATCTATATCTTCCGAGTAGACGGTATTGTCTGTACCTAAGCTCCCACCAACGGTGTGGTCTGTCCAGGATGTACCTAACCCGTTGTTATTTTCCCACCATGTGATGTAGCAATCATCGGCGGCACCAAGAATGTCCATATCACCATCACCATCTATATCTTCCGAGTAGACGTGATTGGCACCATAGAAGTTCTCCTCAACGGTGTGCACTGTCCAGGATGTACCTAACCCATTGTTATTTTCCCACCAGGCGATGTTGATGGATTCAACGTCAAGACTAGCACTGATGACGTCCATATCACCATCTCCGTCTATGTCCTCCGAGTATAGGGACTTAGGTTGTTGGATATCCCCTACTGTATGCCCAGTCCAGGATGTACCTGAACCATCGATATTCTCCCACCAGATGATGAAATGCGACTCGAATGCACAACAGAGAACATCCATATCACTATCGCCATCTATGTCCGTAGAGTAGACGGATACGGCCCAGGTCGAACCGATGTATTGCTCAATGCTTGCAGGAAGAACAATATCACCGGGATTACTTTCCCATTCAACAGTTTGAGCGAGATAGAATTGGTTGCACCAGTTGGTAACCGGCCCATATAGTCCAGACCCCCCAGACCAATCGGTTTGAGTAGCTGAATCTGCGAATGCTTCAAACTGTGTAAGTACTATCAGTGAAATGGTGAAGAGTATATTTCTTGAGCGCATTTCTTTCCTCCTCTGGTCTCATGAGACCGTAAGCAGAACGCGATTGCGTGTACGTCTGATGTAATAAAACGGCGTGTGTCAGATATCCTATTGCTCTGAAGAAAGTATTCGCCTGTAATAAGGGAGTAATCACAAGCAAAGTAAGAAGTAAATGCAATTTTACTGGAAAATTCACAACACACCCCCTTCAGGGATCTGTTAGTTCTATATGTTTAACAAAGCATATTATTTTCCAACAAATAATCGTTAAACAAACACCACTGTAATCGCTGCGTATATTTCTATTTTTGAGATAACGCTATTGCGCTTTGCATTGATCCCATGCAATTTGCATGAAAGATAATTCAATGGATACTTTAACTGAATAGAATTCTCCGTGATGCGAAAGGGATGACTCCTTAGGGTTTTGTCAATACTATTAAATGGACTATTTTTCTCGTTTCGCCTTTGCATTTACAGTGGATGTACCTGTATTTGTTTTTGAACCAGATTCTTAATAAGGGCGTCTTCGAAGATACGCAGCATTTTCTCCATTTCCCTCTTCCCTGTAACCAGGGGAGGCCATAGATAGAGCACCGAACCCAGTGGTCGGATGAACAACCCTTTTCTACGGGCGGTATCGGTAATCCTGAGAGCGGTTCCCGCACCACCGCTCTCGTCGCTTATCTCCAGTGCGCTCATGCAGCCAAGAGCTGTTGATCCGTGAACCCCCGGAATGCTCCTGTACCTGCTGAACGCCTCCGAGAGCATTTCCGAAAGCATCTCGACATTTCCAAGAACGTTATCCCTCTCATATACGTCTATGGCAGCACATGCGGCGGCTGCCGCAATGGGATTACCGCAGAATGTATGTCCGTGGTAAAAGGTTCTATCCATCCGGGAATCACTTCTGAAGGCATCGTAAATTTCTTCTGACGTAACAACGGCGCTCATTGGAAGCGATCCTCCGGTAAGCCCCTTTCCAATGCACATCATGTCCGGCACTATTCCTGCAAGCTCCGACGCGAACATTTTGCCGGTCCGGCCGAATCCCACCGCGATTTCATCCAGGATAAGCAAAACATCGTTCTCATCACAGAGTTTTCTAAGCCGCGCTGTATATCCGGGCGGGTAGATTCTCATGCCCGCCGCACCCTGACATACAGGTTCCACTATTACCGCGGCAGTAGAACGGGAATGTTCAGTTATTGCCTTCTCCATCGAGGTGAAGCATTCCAGCGCGCAATCTTCTGGCTTCCTATGGTATCTGCAGTGAAAGCAATGTGGCGATTCGGCTGTTATTGATCTATTAAGAACATGCTCCACCGATTTATGAAACCTGCCGATGTATCCCAGTCCCGCACAGCCGAGCGTATCACCGTGGTATCCACCGGACAGAGATATCATCTTCCTCTTTTCCGGCTTTCCCCGGTTCCACCAGTACTGCAATGATATCCTCATTGCCGCTTCTACCGAACAGGCTCCATCAGATGCGTAGTAAACTCTTGAGAGGTTCCCGGGCGCGATGGCAGCTATCTTTTCCGAAAGTTTGATAACCCCTGTATGTGACATACCGGCGGTGATCGAGCTCTGAAGCATCCCTGACTGTTTCCTGATGGCACCGACAATATCCGGATGGCTGTGTCCCAGATTCACGCACCACCATGAACTGATTCCGTCAAGCAGCCTGTGTCCCTCGGTATCTATCAGATAGACACCTTCAGCCTTTTCAATGACAGGAAACTCTCTCCGTTCAAGAGAATTGATATCGGTATAGGGATGCCAGAAATGGCTGATATCCTTCCTACGAAAATTCTCCGTTCTGTTCATGACCGCTCCATGATGCCCCGGCTCAACCCAGACATGGTTTCCATGAAAGAAGGATCACCGACTGATTCTTCCAGGTTCCGCATATGCGGGATCTCCACTATCCGGGATACGCAGCCGTACCGGGCTATTGCCCGGGGATTATCCTTTGTTACCATTGAAATGTCCTCTGTAAGGTGGTTTACAACTACTGCTGCAGTTTGCAATCCGGCATTTTCAAGAACCGCAAGCGAAAGCAGTGAATGATTTATAGTGCCCAGGTCTCCCCTGGCTACAAGGACTACCGGCCAGCCCAGTTCAACCATGAGATCCAGCATTTTCTCGCTGTCATTAAGTGGCACCAGAATGCCCCCTGCCCCCTCGGCAACCAGAAAATCGCAGCTGTTCCATAATTGCTTCATCTTTACAATGATGCTTCCTATATCAGGATGAATACCGGATATCCTTCCAGCGAGATGAGGCGAACAAGCGGGGCCGTATCGGAACGGACACATCAGATTCTTTAGAGACTCGCCGGGCGAAAGACCCGCAGACTTCAGGCTGAATTCAAGATCAGGAGATGAGAGCCTGCCTGCGATCAAAGGGCATCCTGTCTGAACAGGTTTAACTGGAAGAGCGGACACCCGAGAATCTCTGAAGGCTTTCAGAAGCCCGGCGGCAACCAGTGTCTTGCCTACACCGGTGCCTGTACCGGTTACGAACACGCCGCGCACCATTACACCTTCCTTCCGAGAACGTATAGAATTCTGTACGTCGATGAGACTTTTCCGAAACTGTCCACCTGAAAATGCCTGCTGTAGTACTCCGTTATCTTCTTCATGTCTCCTGTTTTCAGAAAGGCCGGACTCTGATCGATACCGGCTCCGATTCCTCTTATCGCCTTGAGTACTTCAATCGGATGGTTGTATACGCATGAAACACTTTCAACTGAACTTGACAGGATATCCATTCCGCTTTTCTCAAAGCGCGTTTTCCATTCCTTTCCTGTATCCAGATCCAGCTGGCGCATCGCCGTGCGGGCTCCGCAGATGCAGCTTTCTACAAGCTCATGTAACATTCCTCGAACGGGAATAGCCATAAGGCAACTTCCTCCGGCCTCCAGCATGGCATATATGCTCTCAATGAAACGTCTTCTATCGTGAAACCACTGAAGGGAGCAGCTGGATACCACAAGATCGTACCTGTCCCCCCCTCTGCAGTACTCCTCAGCATCGGCCACCAGAAAGGATAAGCGCCTTGACAAGTTCAGTTTCGACCTGCAGCGGTCAACCATGTCCAGGGAAATATCCAGCGCTGTTACATTGGAATCAGGAAAGCGGTCAAGCAGCTTTTCCGTGAGAATTCCCGTACCACAACCTATTTCAAGGATTGATCCGGCCGCAGCATCCGGGCGAATAAACTCCAGAAGTCTTTTCGCAATTATCCTGTGGTGGTCTGCATACCTGTCGTACAGAATGGCTGCTTCGGAGAAGCTGCATTCAACGGCTGCCTTATCGGGCAATACAGTATTCACTGAATCCATTCAGCAGATTCCCCACTATTTCGGGTTTAACAACAGGCAGCAGATGCCCGGTCTTTTCAATGTACTCAACCTCGGAATGAGCGGTATGCCTGCTGATGTATTCACTGCACTCCCAGGGGATTACATTGTCATCCCTGCCATGAACCGCCATCAATGGAACTTCAAGTGTAAGCCCGGCCTCCGTCTCAGCCATGTATTCCAGTCCTGCAAGCAGAGTCCCCATTGAAAAGGAATCTGAATCATTCAGCAGGTTCCCGATGATCACGACATCCTTCATGGGATGGAGACACTGCGTGAAAAATGCTCTGAGATAAACCCTTCTGTTCCTCTCAAGTATTTCTTTTATCTGATTCGGTGTTCTACTTGAAACCCCCGGTCTCCCGCCATGTTCAACAAGACAGGACATAGATGACACAAGGAACAGGCCAGTAAGGTTATCGGGATGAGCGGCTGCCGCCCGGAGGGCGATCTGTCCTCCCATTGACCAGCCCGCCACAATGCACCTTTCAGAACTTTCTGCTATTTTCACCTCCAGTTCTCCATCCATCGCTTTCCACCAGTCAACTAATTCAGCATCCAGTTCATCCGTAAGAATTTCCATAACAGCGTTCCAGAAAGTGCTTTTCGTTGCCCAGCCTGACACTAGAAAGAGTTTCACTACCTGTCGCCATTGATGGAGCTCAGGATCGAAGCAGCATAATTGAGATCCTTCCGGGAATGACTGAGCGTAACTGAAAGCCTTATCCGTGCCGTTCCGGCAGGTACAGTAGGTGGCCTGATAGCCACAGCCGAAATACAGTTCCTCTCAAGGTGTTCCGAGAGGGCGACGGCTTTGCGGTTCTCTCCCACACGAACAGGCACTATCTGTGATTCAGACGGTGAAGTAGAAAAACCGGAGGATTCTATCATTCCTCTGAAATCGGCAGCCATATTTAGCAGTTTTTTTCCGGAATCAGGCTGAGATTCGATAAGATCAAGAGCCTTCAGGGCAGCGGCGGGAGCTGCAGGCGGCAGTCCTGTGGAATAGATGAAGGTCCTTGCACTGTTGATCAGGTACTGAATAAGTTCCGTATTACCTGCAACAAACCCGCCGTAGCTTCCAAGAGCTTTACTCAGAGTACCGATTACAGCATGAGGCCTTACGCCATACTCCCTGCATATCCCTCCCCCGTTCCCGAAAACCCCTATTGCATGGGCTTCATCAACTATGAGATTGCAGTCGTAACGCATGGACAATTCCTCCAGCTTCCGGAGCGGAGCAATGTCACCGTCCATACTGAATAGGGAATCGGTTACGATGAAACGGTTTCCCCTGCAGGTTCTGTTTGCGAGGAAATACTCCAGGTGGTCCGTATCACAGTGTCTGTATCTGAATACCCCGGCCCTGCTGAGCAGCGCTCCGTCAACAAGACTGGCATGATTGAGTTTATCTGCAAACACAAGATCATCACTGGACGTAATCGAGTATAGAAGCCCGGTATTCGCCAGAAATCCGCTGCCGAAAAGCAGAGCTGATTCCATACCGGTCAACCGGGCAAGATCGCTTTCCAGTTCTTCATGAAGACTGATGTTACCCGACATAAGTCTGGATGCAGCAACGCTGGAGCCGTACATTTCTATCGCCCTTATGGATGCTTCTTTCAGCAGGGGATGACCTGCGAGCCCCAGATAGTCATTTGATGAGAACTCAAGCATATCCGATCTTCTTACCTTAAGTCTCCTTGTAAGACCTTCCTTTGCGATCCTGCTCAGATCCCGTCTGTAGGTTCTCATAATGCCGGTACTCTTCCCGCGGCTTCCAGCAGTTCAAGATCATCCTGAATCCGTGAACCGGACGTTGTTAAAAGATTACCGGACATTATCCCCGTGACCCCGGCTCTGAATATCTCCTTTTCATATCCGCCCAGCATTTCTCTGCCGGCACAGAGACGCAGTTCTGAATTCGCGCAGACCATTCCGAACATGACAATTGTTTTCAGCATATCAACTGGTGAAAGGTGTTCCTGCCTGGAGCAGATTCCCGTGCCTTCCAGCGGAATAAGAAAATTCAGCGCAATAGAATCAACTTTCAGATCCCTGAGCTGGAAAGCCATGCCTACCCTCTGATGAAGGCTCTCTCCAAGGCCAATGATCCCTCCGGAGCAGACTTCCAATCCGGCAAGTTTAGCCATGCTGACAGTATTGACCCTGTCCCGCCATGCATGGGTTGTACAGATACGGGGGAAGTATGTTCTTTCAGTCTCCAGGTTATGGTGATACCTTTGAAGACCGGCATCCTTCAGAAGCGTCAACTGCCGCAGGGAAAGAATTCCCAGGGAAGCACACCAGAAGGGTTTTTCATCTTCCCCCCGGGATATTATTCCGCAGATATAATCCAGTTCTTTTTCGGTAGGAGAACCACCGCTGGTCACAATTGAAAAATGTCCTGCTCCAAGTTTACCGGCTTTCTTCCGTGCAGACAGTATGATGTGGGTATCCAGCATCGGGTAAGACCTGTGGGGGACTGAACTAACGAATGACTGGGCACAGAAGGTACAATCTTCAGTGCAGAGCCCCGATTTTGCATTGATTATCGAGCAGAATGAAATCCTGTCTGAAAACCTTTCTGCTCTCATTTCATCGCTGAGTGAAAGCAATGATTGAATCCGGCTTTCAGGGGTCTTAAGGATTTCATGAGCTCCGGTTGGAGTGACAATCTTCATACTATTGTTCTCAGATGTCAGTAGAAGCTCCGCGTAGAGTGACATCTCCCGCATATACCAAACGTATTGTACCATCGGGTAGTTGAAGCCTCAGTGCTCCATTACGCGCAATCCCCATAGCTTTTCCGCTGACAATCCTGGTCGTGGTCCTTACGTCAATCTGCATACCTTTCAACACCGAATACTCGTCCCACTCATCGATGATGAATTCCAGGTTTCCCTCGGATAACCACCTGTTGTATACCCTCTCGAATTCATCAAGCAGAAACGCCGCAAGTCTTACCCTTGAGTATTCACTTCCGGTCTCCATGAACAGTGAAGTGGCAATATCCCGGATGGAATCATCGGAGGGCTTCATATTGACGTTTATTCCCGTACCCACAACAACGTGATTCACCCTGTCTATCTCGGCCTTCATTTCACACAGAGTACCGCTGATCTTTCTGCCGCGGCAGTAGATATCGTTGGGCCACTTTATCCCGAGGGGGAGATCGGAAACCATACGCTCAAGAGCCCTGATGGACGCCATAACCGACAGAACGGGTATCTGTGATGCTTCAGCCGGCGAAACCTCGGGTCTGAGAATAATGGAAAGATAGAGATTACTGCCGGGGGGTGAAATCCATTT